>CAZLPC010000045.1:0-12068 GCA_964561305.1 uncultured Anaerolineae bacterium | reverse complement strand
GTTGTTCGTAAATCGGATGGGTTGCCCGGCGCAGGGTATTTTAAGGCGATGGCTGGGCGTGGCATCCCTGCTGCTGAGTATCGTGAAATTTGGCAAGCCGAGTTTGATCGGGTTTGCGATTATTGGCAACACCACTAATCTTCGTCGTCGTCTTTTGACTCGTCCATCTCGTTGGCATGTGGCAAAGGCAACACCGGATCGGCGGGTGATGTAATATCAGAAGGCAAGGGATCGAGCCGCAACCACGTTTTCCCCACCCGAAACAGCGCCCCCGGATCAATAGCGGTGCGCTCTATAATGCGTTGATCATCTTGCAGATAGACCCCATTTCGGCTTTCGACATCTTCTAGCCAAAAAGATGTGCCGTCATAGCCCAAGTGGGCGTGCAAGCGCGAGGCTTGGCTATCGAAATGCAGTTGAATATCCATATCTTCGCGGCGGCCAATGGTGATAACCAACGGTGGCGACAGGCGTTCAAAATCAATCTCAAAAGTTTGTATATCGCCGTCACGCGGGCCACTCATAAATGTAATAGAAATTTGGCGTAAGACCACAGCTATTGCTCCTCTTTGCGACGACGGGCATCGGCTAATTTTTGGCGCGATGGCTGATGATTGGGGTCAATGGCTAGCGCCCGCTCAAAGGCCATCAGTGCATCTTCCCATTGCTCTAACCGCATAAATATCACTCCCCGATCATACCATAACCATACATCGCCGGGGGATATATCGGTGGCTTTTTTGATATGGCTCAAGGCTTGGTCAAGATCACCCAGCGCCACATAAGTAAGCGCCAAGCCATCCCACGCCCAAGCATACATCGGATCAAGCGCTAGGGCGCGTTGATAGGCTTCAATTGCATCCTCATACTCGTGTAAGCGTCGCAAAATTTGGCCTTTGCGTCCCCACCCCACTTCATTATCAGGGTCAAGCGTCAGCAAATGCTCGGTCACATCTAGGGCGTGGTTTAGGTTGCCCAACACCAACAAGGGCTGAATTTGGTTTTGCCAATACCACACCACCGCTTCGTCGTTTTGGGCGGCGCGTTCATAGCTGGCAAGGGCTTCTTCATAGCGTTTTAAGTGTTCTAGTACTAAGCCGCGCTCGTTCCAAGCCCACGCATAGGTTGGGTCTAGGGTCAGGGCGCGGTCATAATAAGGCAAGGCTTCTTCATCGCGCCCCATTCGCCGCAAAATTTGCCCTTTCTTGGCCAAACTATGAATGTGATTGGGTGAAATTCGTAAGGCTTGATCGGCTGCATCAAGTGCCTCTTGATGACGACGCAAGAAAATGTATTCGTCCATTAGCTTAAACCAAAACCAAAGCCCATTTGGATCAAGCTCGACGGCGTGTTGAAAAGCCTGTATTGCTTCGGGGTGACGATCTAGGGCGCTAAGGGCCACGCCACGCCCATGCCACGCCCATGTGTCATGGGGAGCAATTTCTAGGGCGCGCGCATAGGCATCAAGCGCTTCTTCAAAGCGCCCCAAACGCCGCAAGGCTTGTCCGCGCCGTTCCCATGCACGATAATAGTTCCGATCATGTTGAACGGCTTGGTCTAAAGCCTCAAGCGCTTCCTCAAACCGATTGAGTTCTATCCATAGCACCGCTAGGCTATACCAGTATTGCTCGGTTGTAGGTTCAAGGGCGACCGCTTGTTGATAAGCGGCTAGGGCTTCGGCGGTGTCGCGCAGCGCCTCTAACACCACACCTTTTTCGTGCCACGCCCACGCATAGCGCGAATCAATCCGCAATGCACGATTAAGAGCGTTTAAGCCATCTGTCGAGCGCCCTAAACGATGATAGACATAGCCCAACCGCGCCCATGACCGCGCATGGCTGGGATTGACCTTGACAGCACGTTCTAGCGCGATAACCGCTTCTTCAAAGCGTAGGCGCTGCACCAGCAACTCGCCTTGGTTATACCATGGATAGACATCTTCTGGCGCAAGCTCGGCGGCCAAACGATAGGCTTTTAGGGCTTCTTCATCGCGCCCCATACGCTCTAAAACAATTCCCTTGCCATTAATTGACCAAACATGGGTAGGGTTGATGGCTAGTGTTTTTTGATAGGCCTTTAGGGCTTCTTCATAATGCTCTAAATGCCGATAAATTTGGGCCAACTTTGACCAACTATAAAAATGGTCGGGTTGCAGGCGCACAGCTTGGGTGGCGGCCCGCAGGGCCTCGCGGTAACGATCTAGCTCTAGTAGGGTTTCGGCGAGGTTATACCACACCCACACATCATCTTGCCGATAGTCTAGGGCGTGGTTAAAGGCTTCATAGGCTTCTTCTAGCCGCCCCAGTGCCTTTAAGCAAATGCCTTTGCCATTCCATGCCCAGCCATAGCGGTTGTCAATCTGAAGCGCCTCGTTATAAGCGGTAAGGGCTTGCAGATATTGGCCTTTGGCCCGCAGAATTTGGCCGCGCTTGGCCCACGAAGGATGATATTTAGGGTTAAGGGCAATCGCTTGATCTAGTTTTTCAAGGGCATCTTCCCAGCGGCCCAATGTATATAGCACCAACGATTGACTATAAAAGGCTTGTACATCGGGTTTAATTTGAATGGTAGCATCATAAGCGGCCAGTGCACGTTCTAGGTGGCCCATGTCCTCTAAAATGCGGCCTTTAACGCTGTAGGCCCACCCATAGCGCGGATTAAGGCTAAGGGCTTGTTCAACATCGGCTAGGGCGGCTTCGTTTTGCCTCAAAAAGCGGAAAGCCTGCCCACGCCGCGCCCAAGCACGGGCGTTTTGCGCGTCTAGCTCTAGGGCCCGATTATAGGACTCGATGGCCTCTTCGTTATATCCTAACTCGCTGAGGCTGCGAGCTTTGTCTAGCAGTTCGTTTTGTGCAAGGGCTTGGCCGCTCACCTCTAGTATCGGATCGCTGCCAACGGCTTGCTTGTAAATAGCGGCTAACTCATCCACCAAATCGCCCCATGTTGGCGGGCGTTCTTCGCGTGATTTGGCCAAGCACGCCATAATCAAGCCTTGCAAGCGCGATGGCACACTAAAATAGCGGCTGGTGGGGGCTTGGGGGTCTTCAAATTGATGGGCCACCATCCAATCATCTTCGCTGCGGGCTTTGAAGACATAATGATGGGTCAACATTTCATACATTAAACAGCCAAACGCATAAATATCAGAGCGCATGTCTACTTCTTCAGAGCGGCATTGCTCTGGCGACATGTAGGGGATTGTACCCACTTTGGCCCCTTGGCGCGTTAGGCGTAAGGACGGCGGTGCTAGGTCGTTGTCATCATCATCAGTTGGCATGTCGAGGATGCGGGCCAAGCCAAAGTCGGTTACTTTTGCAACGTGATCTTGATTGACCAATACATTCCCCGGTTTTAGATCGCGGTGAACCAAGCCCGGCACTTGGCGCGTGGCGTGTTGCATTCCCAAACAAATGTGTAGCCCAAAGGTGATAGCGGTTGGCAAGTCTATATAATTTTGGTCAATCCATGAGCGCAAGTCGGTTCCTAAGCCATCGGGCCCCGTAATATGTTCGAGGATAATGTATGGGCGATGATTAAATCGATCTACCAACAGCGCCTTTACAACGTGTTGATGTTTTTCTAGCCGTACCCAAGTTAGTGCCTCTTGGGTGAAACGTGCCACAGCACGTTCGTTCTTTAAAAAGCGGTTTTGAAAGGTTTTTAGGGCAACTGGTATTTTTTCGAGATGATCGTAACACAGATACACCAAGCCCATGCCACCATAGAGGCGTTGGCGCACTTCATAGCGGTTATCAATATGCTCGCCGAGTATATAGTCTTCGTCAACTTCGACGGCCATGACTGTATTGCGCTTAGAATCAGCATCTACAGTATCTATATCGGCGGGCAGGGCAGCCGGCAAATCGGCACTTTGATGCTGTGATGCTTTAGTGGGGGGGGCGGTGTCTTCAATTAGTTCGCCCGATAAAAACCACTCATCATCAAGATCGGCTTGGGTCTCTTGTAAGGCCAGATCTGACGATACTATAGAGTAAATGCTAGCTTCTGCATCGTTATCAGGGCCAGTGGTTTCTAGTGCCGAGAGCGGGCCCGTTTGGGGCAATACCGACTTAACAACGGCGCTGTCTGGGGTCTGATAAGCAGATTGCAACCGCGCCAGCACCCACCCCACTTCATCTTCTAGTTGGTTGGTGGCTTCATCGGCAAAGGCAATCGTCCAAATGGCCGTGGCTAGGTTGAGTGCCGATGGATCAACCTTAGCCACATCAAACACCCATGCTACAAACGCTAGCAAGGCATGTTGTGCCAAATTGCCCTCGGATGAACTGACTTGGCTGGCTAGGCGCAGTGCTGTGATGGTTTTGCCAATATAATAGACTTTTAGCCGCGCTGTATGGGTCGAGGTGCTTTCATAAGAGAGTGTCGCGCAGATGTCGGACAATTCGAGATAATCGCCAAAAAATGCGCCATCGCGCCGCAAAATTAAGCGCCCCAAAGTGCTGACCTCTGAGTTTGGATCGCTGGCAAATAAGTCGGTGCGGTCGTTATTGTTGCGTCGTCGAAGTAGTTTGGCTTCTTCTTCATCACGAAGGGGCAGGCGATGCTGTCCCGTTTGTGGTACTGGTGGAATCATAAGATTTAGCTGTTTTCATCCTTTTCTGGATCGGTTGGGTTGGGGGCGGGGCGATGTTCGAGTTTAAGAGCCCCACCGTCGGCCTCAATATAAATTATATCGCCCACCGCATAAGTATTGGCTATAAGCGCCGATGAAAGCGGGCGGATGAGCAACCGTTCGATAGCCCGCCGCAGGGGCCGCGCCCCATTCGCTGGCTCGTAGCCTTCAGCCAGCAGCAAATCGCGGGCAGACTGGCTTAGTTCTAGCTTAAGTTCTTGTGCATCTAGGCGTTCGACCATACTTTTCAAATTGAGATCAAGAATAGCATTTAACGAGACGTTGTTAAGGACATTAAAGACAACTATTTCATCAATTCGGTTCAAAAACTCTGGACGAAAGAACCGTTTTAGATGAAAACGATAGTCGGGCTGTTTTAACTCGCCATCTGTCCCGCCAAAACCCATATTTTTACCAACTTCGGCCACGCCGATATTGCTGGTCATAATCCAAATGGCATGACGCGCATCTATCGTGCGCCCGGTGGCATCGGTCAAGCGCCCCTCGTCAAATACCTGTAAGAAAATATCGAAAACAGGAGGGGCAGCTTTTTCAACTTCATCTAGCAACACAACTGAATAAGGCTGGCGACGGAGTATTTCAGTCAGTTGTCCACCACGTTCTGTGCCGCGATAGCCCGGTGGCGCACCAATCAGGCGGGCCACAGTGTGCTCGTCATGAAACTCGGACATATCGAGCCGAATCAGGGCTTTTTCGTTGCCAAACTGAAACTCGGCCAGTGCTTTGGCCAATTCAGTTTTGCCCACGCCACTGGGCCCAATAAACAAAAATACACCAATGGGCTTACGGGGATCGCTGAGGCCGGCGCGATGGGTTTTGATCGTCTCTGAAACGGCTTTAATGGCGTGATCTTGACCGCGCACTCGCGTCGCAATCATTTCTTCCATGTGGGTATATTTCTCGCGTTCAGAAGCCCGCAAGTCCGATACAGGGATGCCCGTCCATTCACTCAAAACATCATGCACATGCAACGCTGTCACTTGCAAGGGCGTGTCGCTGGCTTCATCAGGCGACATGGATTGAATAACCACCCGCGCACAGGCTTCGTCCAGCAAGTCTAGTGTTTTGTCTGGCAAGCGTCGCTCGACCAAATAACGGGCCGACAGGCGCACGGCTGCTTCACGTGCTTCGGGCAAAATGATCACATGATGATGCGCCTCATAGCGTTTATAAATGTTCTCGACGATCATCAAGGTGTCTTCAATCGTTGGCTCTTTGATGTCAATGGTGCGAAAACGTCGGTCAAGGGCAGGATCACGCGCAATGGCTTTGCGATATTCTTCAAAGGTGGTTGCGCCAATGCAAGAAATATCGCCACGGGCCAAGGCCGGCTTCAAAATATTAGCCGCGTCAAGGTTGCTGTCTATGGTGTCGCCCGCGCCCACAATCGTATGAATTTCATCAATGAATAAGATGGCATCGGTAGAGTTGCTGATTTCTTCGATAATACCGCCCAGACGCTCCTCAAACTGGCCGCGCAAGCTGGTTCCGGCCACCAACATACCGATTTCGATCTGAACAATGCGTTTTTCGCGCAAGGGGGCCGGGGCCGAGCCATTGGCGATATGCCAAGCCAGTCCTTCGACCACTGCTGTTTTGCCCACGCCAGCATCGCCCACCAACAAGGGGTTATTTTTCTTGTTACGGGTGAGGGTACGGGCCACCGCCCTAATTTCGGCATCGCGCCCAATGGCTGGCCCCAATTTGCCGGCGCGGGCTTGCTCTACTAAGTCGCGCCCATATTTATCGAGTAGCGGCGTGGGGGCGTTCCCATCACGCTCGCGCTCGTGCCCATCGTCGCTGTCATAGCTGCTGATAAATTCGTCGTCATCTACAATGTCGCTATAAAAATCACCGACTTGATCCGAGTCAAAATTGGGATCGTCAATATTCAAAAAGCGATGGAGATAGTTGATCCAATACTCAACCTTAACCCCTAACTCGCTAATTTTACGAATGGCCACACCTTCGCCATCTTGCAGCATGTTTAGCAAAATCTGTTCTTCAGTAATATAGGGCGAGTTCAGGTCTTCGGCCAAATAATAGCTTTGCGACAAAATGCGAAAGGCACGGGGTGTTAATGGCGGTCGTTCACTAACGGTATCCTCGCCACTGCCAACTTCACGACGGATGATATTACGAACCTCACGGGCCACCAATCCGCTATCAGTTAGGGTCAGTTGGGTAATGCCATTTTGGGTACGGGTCATGGCAATAAAGATGTGTTCGGTTCCAATATAATTGTGTTTAAGGCGCTCGGCCTCGTCGCGGGCATTGGTCAATAAGGCACTACAGGCCCGCCACAGCTCTGCTTCTGGCACATCATGAGGATACTTGGACATACGACGAACCTCTGTGATTGTTCTGGTTGATGGTTGGATAGTTTTCCACACCCCTTATTATACATGACGCACCCGAAAACTCCCGTCCTCAAAAAGAGGGGAATAAGGCGATGGATACAATTCCATCATTGCTGAATTAGGCTATAATAACAAACGACTTGACTATCCTTGCCGATTGAGACTGCAAACAATGAATATGTCCGACCCGATTATTGGCCAAAAATTAGGCGATTACACTATCTTGGAATTATTGGGCAAAGGTGGTATGGCCCGCGTTTATAAAGGGTATGACGAAGCCCTCGACCGTCATGCAGCCGTAAAGGTTATTACGAGTGACTTTATGGCGACTGCTGACGAGCTAGAGTATCAAGAGCGTTTTCAGCGCGAGGCCCGCGCTATTGCACGCTTGCGCCATCCACACATAGTGGGGGTTTATCAGTTCGGACACTTAGAAACACTTTATTACATGGCAATGATTTTTTTAGATGGCGATGATTTACGGGTCAAGTTAAAAAAATATGCTGATAACAAGCAAACGATGGCCCACGACGAAATCTTAAAACTAGCCCGCGATGTAGCCAGCGCCCTCGATTATGCCCATAGCCAAGGTGTAATTCACCGCGATATTAAGCCTTCTAATATTATGATGACCAGCACGGGTGCAACCCTGACCGACTTTGGCTTGGCGCTAAATATGCTAGAAGGTACAGCCGGCGACACATTCGGCAGTGCCCATTATATTGCACCAGAGCAAGCTATTTCATCGGCGCGGGCAGTGGCCCAAAGCGATTTATACTCGTTGGGGGTTGTGCTCTATGAGGCCTTTACGGGGCGTGTGCCTTTCGATGATCCTTCAGTGATGAGTGTGGCACTTAAACATCTCAACGAGCCACCCCCGCGCCCCAGCGAATCAATCCCCAGCTTTCCAAGATCGCTAGAAGATGTGTTGCTGAAGGTGCTTAACAAAGAACCCCGCGACCGTTATCAAACTGGGGCCGAGTTTGTGGCCGCACTCGAAAGTGCCCTTGACTTAGAAGGCGACACAGCGCGTATCGAACAAAATAGGCCGCGTCCGGCGGTGATCGTTAGCCCCACTTCAGAGACCAGCCCCGCCATTTCATCGGTGGCCGCTCCTCCTCAATTAGCCGTTGCTGGTCGGAAAAATATCGATAAGCGTGACAACAAAGCACGTCTACCGCTTATTATTGGTGGGGTTGTGGTGCTATTATTGTTGGTGCTAGCAGCGTTTTTTGTACTCAATGGTGGTGGTGATAACGGGGATAATGGCGGCAACGATGGTGAAAATGCGGCACAAGTGTTGGCCACCAACAACGCCAATGCCACCGAAATTGCGCTGGCGGCTATAACCGAAGAACCCACCGAAGTCGTGACCGAAGCCCCGACTGTTATAGCCACCGCTACAGCTACTGTTACTGAGGAATCTACGCCCACCGCTACATCAACTCACACTGCCACTCTGTTGCCTACTGATACTGTTGAGCCGACGGCCACAGCTACCGATACAAACACGCCCGCGCCAACTGATACGCCAAAGCCAACCGATACACCAGAACCAACTGCAACCAACACACCCTCAGCCACTGCAACTATCTTGCCGACAGCGACAGTTTCGCCCACCCCTGCGCCCACTGAAATTGTGATTCCGACGGTCGAGAATCCTCAATTTGAGTTACGCTATGACGAGGGATCGCTTATCTTAGAGAATATCTCGAATCGGCGGTTGAATATTTCATCGCTGATTATGGTTGGCGACACAACAGGCTTTTTTAGGGCATCTGCATGGCAAGATAGCCTTACGCCTGTCAATGGGTCTTTAAGCAGTTTTGCTAGTGGGGGGTGTACACAACTAATCATTGACCTAGAGGCACGGCGCAACACAACCTGTCGCTTTTATAACTCATGGATATTGGGAGATGCGCCCGGTGTCCACTTCTGGTCATCCGAAAACACCACATTTGAGGTGCGCCTAAATAACATCACGGTTGGGTTATGCTTAGTAGAAGGTGGGCTGTGCCAGTTTGGTCTGACCCCCCTACCTGTAAATGATGTGGCTACACCTGCTGATGATGTAGAAGTAAGCGAGCCAACTAAGGATGGTGGCGACTTGATCTTGCGCTATAACAACCGAAGCTTTTTGATTATTGCGTTGAGTAACGAACCGCTTGATTTAAGTGACCTAAATTTTGTGGGCGATCAAAATGGGTCTTTTGCTGCTAGTAGCTGGTCACGTAATCTGAATAATATTGGCCGCAGCCTCAATAGTGTGGGAGCAGGCGGGTGCTTGCAAGTGGTCAGTAACGCCGATGCAGTGCAAGAGGCCGATTGTGAGCTATACAACATCTGGTTGTTGCGTGGCAATCTAAACGCCCATTTTTGGTTTAATGCTGCCGACAATACAGTTTTTGAAGTGCGGCTGGGTGATACAGCCATTGCAACCTGTCCCGTCGCAACCAGCAACGCCCAACAAACTTGTAACATCAATATTCCGATAAGCTAATGTGTGGGTAAGTCTATGGTGGATACAACATCGGTAGAACGGCAAAAATACGAAGCATTGCTCGCGATTTCGCGGCTAGTCGCCATGCCAGATATGGGTGCGGTTTTGGGCGAAATTTTGCGAATTACTATTGATGCGATCAATGCCAATAATGGCAGTATTTTTTTGTTCGAGCGTGGCACAAATTTGTGTCGGCGGTTTATTTTGCAACGCGATCTACCGCTTGAAATGTCCTTAATTGCAGTTCAACAAGTCATGGATAATGGACTTGCGGGTTGGGTAATGCGCCATCAGTTGGGTGATATTATCTATGACGTGCAGAGCGATGCACGCTGGACAAAACTTCCCGATGACGATCAAGGCTTTGTGCGCTCGGCGCTAAGTGTGCCACTGATGTTTAACAATGAGATATTGGGTATTCTGACGCTTGTTAACGAAAAGCCCAATCATTTTGCCACCAATGATCTTGAATTAGCGATGGCAATTGGGCGACAAGCGGGCTTAGTCATTCACAATGCAAATTTGTTTGAGTCTAGCCAAGAGCAAGAAAATCGCTTGGCTGCTATTTTACAAAATATTGGACAGCCCTTGCTGATGATCGATCATAGCTTGCATGTGATGATTGCGAATCAAGCCGCAGCAAGACTGACCGGCCATACAACCGAATCGCTGCAACAAGTACATCTCTCTAATATTTCGGCTAGTTCTATGTGGCGCACACTCAGCGAAATGCTACTAAAATTGGGTGATAGTTTGTCTAAAGAGCAACACACCTTTGATCTCAATAATCCCGAAACCAAGCAAGATTTTAATGTAAATGTCTCGTCTGTTATTTATGAGGGCGAACTAGTAGGCTATGTAATTGTTTTTACTGATTTAACGGTGATAAATGACCTAAATCGGCTAAAAACGCACATGCTACGCATGGCTTCGCACGATCTAAAGAACCCGCTTAATATTGCAGTGGGCTATGTAACCCTGATGCAAGCCGAATTAGCCGATGGCCAACCCATTGATCCGCTTTGGGTAGATGAGCTTTTGAAGTCGTTGGTGCGGATGAATCGGTTGATTGATGAATTATTAGATGAACAGCGTATTGAGCGCGAAAGCCGCTTTCGTAGTGGCAGCATTAATATTTTGGAATTATTGGACGATGTTGTAGGTGAAATGGGCGAGCAAACCACCCGCAAAAACCAGATACTCACCCAACACTTTCAAAATGACTATCCCCCGCTACAAGGGGATCGTAGCCAACTGCGTCAAGCAATGATTAACTACATCAGCAACGCCATCAAATACACGCCAGAAGGCGGTAAAATTGAAATTGAAGCCTATATTGATCAAGGCCGCTTTTATTTTATCGTCTCTGATAATGGGGTTGGTATTCCTGAAGCTATGCAAGCCGAGGTCTTTCAGCCCGGCTATCGGGCCGAACGCGCCGACATTCTTGGTATTTCGGGCAGTGGCGTTGGCCTTAGCCTCGTCGCAGAAATTTGTCGTCGCCACCGTGGCCAAGTCTGGTTTGAAAGTGAAGAAGGTGTCGGCAGTCGGTTCGGCTTTTGGGTTCCCCTCAGTCAATCCGCTCATTTATAAATGGCGGGCGGTGTCCACTCTATAATGCGGGCTTCGGTAAAATAATAATCCACTTTAAATTTGTCATAGGCCCCGCCGCCAGCACGCTCGTTCTCGGTTGCCAGTGCTTTCCGTATGGGTTTGCTGCCTTTGGTCTCCACCAAAATAATCCGTATCCCGTGTTCAGGCAGTTCATACATGGTATGAATTTCTCGGTTAACCCCATTCCGAAAGGTCTTTAGCTGGGCATCTTGAAAATTGCGCTTAATATGATTGCGGGCCTTGCGATACGACATCCCTGCGAGGGTTTCGGCGAGTTCTTGACGCTCTTGCTCAGTCATGCACCCATTTCTCCGCTGTTCAGTTAATCTGTTAAACTGAATGAAATTGTAGCAGGTTGCTGCCAAATTAACATATCAAGCTATTTGTTCTGAAGCAAAGGATGAATGTATCATGGAGTTTTACCAAATTGTTGCACTATTGTGTATTGTCCCCATACTGGTTTTGGCTGTTCTCGCTTTTTTTGCTGTCCGAAATTTCACGCGCTTTATTGGGAGCGTTACAACCGTTACCGCACCAGATACCGAGGCACTTCATCGTCAATATGAGGCTTTAAAAGCTAAAAATCCGCAAGCAACCCAACAACAACTGATCCGCAAAGTGATCAACAAGTATGCGTTGCGTCAGGGCATGGTGGGGGCTGTTACCAGCGTGGGTGGATTTATTGCCCTACCATTGGGGCTGGTAGTTGATTTGGCGTACTCGGCTCGCTCAAATTCGGCACTATCTTTTTTTATTGCCCAGTTAAATGGCATCGAAAATCAAGAGCAAGCATTAAATCTCGGTCAGTTATTGATCTTGCGGCGGCGCAAAATTTCGCCCGATGAAATGATCATGTGGCAAGAGCAATTTGCAGGGCTGGCCTATCAACAACTGACGCGCATTGTTTTGCTCAAATCGCTTGCCAAGCTGGTGCCGTTGG
>CAZLPC010000044.1:0-12278 GCA_964561305.1 uncultured Anaerolineae bacterium | reverse complement strand
CGGCCATCCCTTGGGGGCCAGCGGTGCGCGGGTATTGGTGACATTGATCCATGCGCTGCAACACCACGGCCTAAAACGCGGCTTGGCGGCTTTGTGCTTGGGTGGTGGCGAGGCCGTAGCCATGACGATTGAGCTAGAGTGATTTTAGATAGGCGCTGAATATTCGCTCATCTAAATGCGAAAATCCCTTGTAGGTTTAAAATGTCTATAAGGGATTTTTAGTTTTAAGGAGATGACGTAATGGAATATGTGTGTATCAGTGTGCCATATTTTTTGGGCGAAAAACGCCCCGAACGCACCGAAACCGCCCAAATTCTCGCCAGTGGCTATGACCGCAAAATTGGTGCAGAATGGATCGAAATATCCCCACAATTTGATCGCTATACCGATGGTGTGGTGGCGGTGAACGCTGCTATTGCCGATGCTATGCAAGCTCACGCGGGCAAATTCCCAATTATCTTTGCTGCCGATTGCACCAGTTGTTTTGGCCCCGTAAAAGGCTTGGGCCGCCCGGATGATTTGGGGGTGGTGTGGATAGATGCTCATGGCGATTTTAATACACCCGAAACGACACCCAGCGGTTTTTTAGGCGGAATGCCGTTGGCGGCGTTGGTGGGGCGTGGCAATCAATATTTGCTAGAAGGCCTTGATTTGGCCCCATTGCCCGAAGCCAACATTGTTATCACCGATGTGCGTGATCTTGACCCCGAAGAAGGTGAAAATTTACGCGCCAGCGCCATCACCATTGCGCCAACGATGGATGATCTGTTAACGGTAGATTTGCCCCACGGCCCGATTTATGTGCATTTGGATGTGGATATTCTCGATCCCGTTTATATGCCAGCCCTGAACTATCCAGCCAATGGTGGCCCCAACACTGAACAGGTGAAAGCTGGCTTACAACGTATTGCCCACGAAGGGAATGTAGCGGCCTTGTTGGTCAGCTTATGGAATGCCGACCGCGCTGAAGATGATGGCCCTCTACAAACCACCCTCGATCTGGTAGATGCGTTTTTAGCAGCACGCGCAGCAAAATAGTTCTTGAAAAAGCGGGTTGATGATGGCCACACAACCCGCCACTTTTCAACTATTGGTTTTGCCGCGCCAGCCACTCCTCGCGCAAAATGCCATAACTCAGCATGTCATGGCGTTGGCCATCCCGATAGATCGCTTGGCGTTGTACGCCTTCATGCACAAAGCCCACACGCTCATACGCCCTGATTGCGGCGGTGTTATAGCTGAGGACGGTTAGGCCAACGCGATGCAAGCCCAACTCAGAAAAACCATAGTTTAAGATTAGCTTCAGCGCGTCTTGGCCATAGCCTTTGCCCCGATAATCGCTGGGGCCAATGCCAATGGCCATGGTGGCACTTTGGTTGCGCCACTTGATGCCAAACAACACCACAAAACCAATCATTTGATCGTCTTCGATGGTTCGCAGGTGAAAATAAAATCCGTTGTCTTTGGGTGCTTCGGCAAAAAAGCCATAGCTAGCGGCGGTTTGTGGGCGTACTGGATCGTCGTCTAGCAAGCGCATATACTCGTCGGCGTGCGACCATTGCGCGAAAAGTTCTTGGTCGGCGGGCTGAGGTGGGGCAAGGCGTAGCCGTTGACCGGTAAAGATGGGGCTCATGGGTTGTGTTCCTTTTTGTTGGTTTAGGTATGCAAATCTAAGCAAAGAGAAAGGCACAAAGCCGATTCTCGTGGCGGAAACCAGATGCTTTAGTGCCAAGCATCATTAGATTGCAAGAACAAGGAACACAGGCGACCTTTATGATTATCTGAAATATGCTGCAAGTATCACAGATGGCCGGTGTGTTGTCAAAAAATAAGGCTTAATTTGTCGTAACAGTGGGTTTTTGGCAAGTAATGGGGCGGACGGGCATTTGATCAATATTGAGATTCATGCCGAAATATGGTGACGGATCAAGTGTGTTGCCCGCGTCAGTCTCATTTTTAAATGAGCCATCGGCTTCGCTAAGGACAATACTAAAATGGAGGTGCATCCCAATCGGGCGCAGGCTATTGCCGTTGTATGTGCCCTGATAGCCGATCAAAGTCCCGCGTTCTACAAACACTCCGCTTGTATTGGCCGGAAAGTCGTTGACAATATAAGACTGGCCATCTCCCGATGCCATGTGCGAATAATATGTCCAAATTTTGCGTCCTTCCTCTAGCGGATCATCATGTTGAATAATCACTGCCGAAACCCAGTTCTCTTGGCGGGTCAAATAACCATCATAAGCGGCATAAACAGGAATGCTACCGGGTTCGCCATCGCCAAAAATATCAATCCCTGAATGGCGCTGCAAGATGTTGTAAGGCCCCGCCGGATCATTCCATAGCAAGCCAATTAACCCCCGCGATGGCAACAAAAACGGTGCGCCGGGGCAAGGTTCGTTTTGAGCAGTGGTTAGTTTATCGCGGCTACTTTGATCGGTGAACCAGCGTTGAATATAGCCCGGACTGTTACTTTGAGTTTGGCTATAGACAAACAGTCCCACTACACCACATGCTACTGCCCCCGCCGCACTGATAATCAGCACCACGCCTTTTCCCCACCACCGAAGCCGCCGCCAACGATTAAGCATTTATTCCTCCCCATACGACCGAATGCGTTGTATACGACACAGTTTATAAAATTCGCAATAGCGCGTGCATTTGCCATTTTCGCGCTGAGTTGGTTGTTCAGGAAAACGCCCAGTGCGCCCTGCTTCAATATACGCTTGCAGTCGGTCAATGGCGTTGTGGATTATTTCATTGGCTTCATCTACACGTATTGCCCCGTTAAACTTGCGGTTATATAAGCTCCAGAAAAATCCACCCACGATACGTCCGCCTTCACCCAATTGATCCAAGAGTTGTTGGCCGGCGTTCAGATAGAGGATCATTTGAAAATTGCGCGCATTCTCAATATCTTTGTTGGTGGGCATCGTGGAGCCACTTTTATAGTCCAT
The DNA here is from genome assembly GCA_964561305.1 of uncultured Anaerolineae bacterium. Taxonomy (GTDB): domain Bacteria; phylum Chloroflexota; class Anaerolineae; order Aggregatilineales; family J027; genus J027. Next base: position 9,321 of record CAZLPC010000044.1, on the reverse strand, counting down.
CACCACATAATCATCACCCACGCGATCAATACGGTCTATGAAGCCACCCGCTTTTAAGCCGCCGATATTGACGGGCGCTTGGCCTTGCACACCAAACGGCAACTCTAGCCGATAGACATAGCGTGGGGCTTCATTAACTGGCAGTGTGCCGCTTTTTTGATAGGGATTGTTGTCTTTTGTGCCATTAAAATCGGCATAGATGAAGCGTTCTATGCGCCGTACAATTTCGCGCTGCTCATATTCCCAAAACTGACTGCGCCGAAAGCCATATTTGCGCGGTGCGGCTTGCAATACATCTGGTGCAATTTGGCCCAACATATCCAATGTGGCTTGCAAATAGTCAGGATGAATGGGCCAGTTGTTTTCGCGCACTTGTTGATAAATCAACTCTAAAATTTCGTGCTGAATGTTGCCCAATTGCAGCGCGTCTAGGCCTTCTTCGGGTTCGGGTAGTTCTTCAAGTTTAAGGAGACGCTTGGCAAAAAAGCGAAATGGGCAAGCACCAAAGTCGTTAAACTGACTGGCACTCCAGCGCCGATGCGGGCCCAGTGCTTGTTGCACATAACTCAGGGCGGCAGGTGATTGCAGCACACCTGCATAGCGATCAAAGTGATGCCGAGGATCTTCGCGCCCTGACTCAATTTCATAACCACGCACAATCGCCGACCAATGCTGGGCGTTGTGGGTTTCCATCCATGTTTCTAATGCATCCAGATCGCGCCGTCCGGCCACCAATGCTGCTGTAAGGGCTGCTTCGGCCTCGCGCAAGGTGGCTGCATCATTAATATCAGGGGGTTGGCCAGCACGATACTTGATTTTGTGTGGGTCAGAAACAATAACTTCAACATTGCGCCACAACACCGACGGCGGCAATGAATCGGCTTTTTCATTGAGTGTGGGGCGTGTCAGTGTAAGGCTGGTTTTGGCTATGGCCATGCACTCAAAGAATAAGGTTACATCATCCTGACGTTCGGCGGTTGTCAATAGTTCATAGCTGAGGTTTGCTGTTTTAGCAAAATCCTCAAAAGCCAAACGTTCGCGGTCGCTATATAAAGGGTCTTCGGTTTTTACGGCTGGAAAGATGCCTTCTGATAACCCCATAATAAATACATGCGAATGATGTAGCCCGCGCCCTTCAAAGGCAGTTGTTACCAATACATTATGGTGCCGATAGGCGCTGCTGACGGGCTGGGCCTTTTGCTGCTGAATGCTAAGTTGCAGGGTTCGGTAGAAGTCTTGCCATGTCATAGTGGCTTGGTCGGCCTCTAATAGCCGATAGCCCTCGAACATCTCGCGCAGGCAGCGCCGAAAGCTGTGCAGTGCCTCTAAGTCGCGCACCAATACAGTTGGCTGGGCCCGCACTTGATCGAAGAACCGAAAATGATCCAAAAACTCTTGACTAGCCGGATCATCGCCGTGTTCACTGATATAGTCGCGGATACTTTCGGGATCGGGGCCTAGTAGCGATTCGATCCATTCGATATAGTCGGCTACATTTTGTTCGGCAGTGGGTGGCAAAACACGCCCGAAAAATTGCGCCAAACGGTCATGCAATCCCTCTGGCACAGCCAACGGATCAAGCACCTCGCCATCTTCATCGCGGTTATCTGTTTGTGCTTGCTCAATTGCTTCTAGCCATTGTTGCGGCGATTGCATGACTTTGCCTGTGATAGCAATACGAGCCAGTGTATCTACATCTGCGATGCTAAAGTGCTGAATGCGGAAATAAGGGGTTTGCAAGGTATCTAACACATTTACCCGCCCGAAATCGTTGGTTTGCAGACCCAAAAGCAGCATAATCGCTCGGATAGCCGGATTTTGCTCCAATGGAATGCCGCGTTTAAACATCAGCGGCACACTATAAGCCGCGCCAATGCTCCGCAACAAATCATTATAGGGCGTTAGGCTGCGTGCAATAATAATCATATCTTCGGGACGTTCGCCACTTAAAAGTCGGCGTTTAATGTGGCGCAACACACCTTGCACTTCACCTTCATAGTCGGGCATTTCAAGCATCCAAAGCGCGTCATCATTGCTAACTTGAGGTGGGTTCGGTTCATAAAAATGCGCTACCAAGTGACTAAGTGATGGATGGCGTTGGGTGTTTGCGTCTATTGATCGGGTTTCGCTAGCCATTAGCTCTGGGAGAAACTGTAGCAGGCGTTGGCGGGTACGCTCGAAAATACGATGTACGCTGCGTGGTTGTGGCGTATGGGTAAGGGTGATGACGGTGTTGGGAATTTGTTGTGTTATTTTGCCCAGTAATTGGGCTTGAAGCGGGCTAAGGTTTTGAAAGCCATCCACTACCAACAAGCCGATATCGTGCAGGGCATTGGGGCCTAATTCGCTGTTGGCTAGCCAACCGGCCCCTTCGCGGTCTACAATCTTGTTTTGAATGAGATAGTTTTGATAGTGCTCATAAATATCGGCCAGATCACGATCTTTTGATGTTTGGGCATAGCGCTGGAAATCTTGGGGTTGCACAAAGGACTGTTTCAGCTCATCAATAAAATCGGCTAAAAGTCCCACAAAACCCACTTTGTCGGCAATGGGGCCAAAATATTGTAGTGATTGGTTGGCGAGCATAGCCCCCAGCAAGCGTACTACGCCACCCTGCCCAATTTCACGATATGGAACCAATGATCGATTGAGCAATTGCCGATAAAGTTGGTAAAATGTGAAAAACTGAATGCCAAATAAGACTTTATGCGGGTTGGCGGCCATCAATTTATCGCGGAAAGCGGCAGTTTGTAGCTCATTGGGCAATAATATCCATACAGGTCGCCATGGATGCTGATTTTTATAGTGGATAATATGAGCGATAGCGGCGCTTGTTTTGCCGCTGCCTGCTTCGCCATAGAAAATCGGCATAAGGTTTTTGTCGCTTTCCAGCACAAGCTATTGAATGAGACTTTTATTGTAGGCGATTGGGCTATTTTTTCAATGATGTGGAGTATGGGATGAGTGCAACAACATTATTGTTGGCCGTAACGGGTGGTGTGTTTTGTGGGGCCAGCTTAATTGGGACCGTCATGATTATGCTGTTGTGGTGGCAAGCCAATCAAGGCAAGGCGGCAACTGCGGTTGTGCAGCCCGCCCGAACATCTACCCCTGTATCTCAGCCCGCTATGCCAGACGCAGCTTTAATGACTATGCCACCTGTGCGGGCCCCGCACGCCCCCATAATTCCTGTGCCGCCGCCTGTTATGGCCGATCCCAGTGGGGTAGATCGGATATGGTTTGATGGCATTGGTGGCATGATAGCTGGTCAGCGTATTATGCTAAATAAAGCCCAAGTGATGATCGGTCGGTCGGGTGTTTGCGATGTGCAACTGCACGATCCGAAAATATCGCGCCAACACGCTGTTTTACGTCTGCAAGCGGGCGATTATGAAATTGAGGATTTACGCAGCACAGGGGGAACATATGTCAATGGCCGTCGCATTAGTACCTATCGCTTACGCGACCGCGATCAAGTGCGGCTTGGCGATTCAATATTGGTCTTTCGGCAACAATAATGATGCTAGAGACTATTATTTGCGTAAGACTAAGCGCAGTGGTGTAGCCCCAAACTGAATCTGATCCCCATGAGACAGTGCTCGCCGTTCGCCTTTTTCTAGGGGCTTGCCATTAACACTGGTAGGATAGCTGGCTTGCCAATCTTGAATAAAAAAATCATCGCCATAAATCTCTAGTACAGCATGATAGCGGCTGACTGTGGCATCTAAAATTTGAACAATATTTGTGCCATGCCGCCCAATGGTGTTCTCACCTTCATACAAAATATAATGCTCGTTCTTTTTACCAATGAGGATAGCTCGCGCTGCTAATTCGCTTTCTGTGGCGGGCATGGCAGTCGTATCAGCGTTTTCAAGTGCCTTCTGCCAAATACCTTTATCGGGGGTGGATTCGAGGCGCATGGTTTGTTGAAGACTGGATAAAGGAATTGAGGCCGTTGGATCGTTGGGACTGGGGCGACGCGGTACGGTTGGGCGCTCAGTTGGGGTGCGATCTGGGCGGCGAATGAAGCGCCAAAAGCCAAAACTAGCCAACAGCATTCCGCCAATGCCCACCAGTGCCAGCACTAGGGGGATAAATGGTGCATTAGGCGAATTTCTATTTTCATCATTAGCATCGGCTAGGGTTGGTGTAACCGACGGCGTGGGTGTGGTTGTATTGATGGCTGGCAGCGTATCGGTAACAGTAGGGGTGGCGGTTAGGGCTGGTGGAAGCGTAAGCGTGCTGGTGGGTGTAAAGGTGGGTGTGGCGTTGGGATTGCCCACCAACAGCGTCAAAAACGTATCGTTTTGCTCGCCAGTGTCATCATAAGCTACTGCACGCAAACTAAGTGTGCCAGCACCAATGGCTTCTGATGTGAGCGAGAACACAGGGTTAGCAGGCGCTAGATCGGCCAGCAGAATCTCGTCGCCACTGTCATTGTCAATTCGATAGAGTTGTAGGCGCACAACAGGCCTGCTGCTGGCCAAAACGCGCACGCGCACATCAATCGGCAATTGCACGCGCTGGCCATTTTGAAGCCCATCAAATGCTATTTCTAAAATGTCGTTGCGGGCGCGGAAGAAAGTGCTAATGGGTTGGGTGGTTGTTCCCTCTATATTGACGCTAATATTCAGATCTTTAATGGTATTGTCGCTGGGCAAGGGTGAAAGTACTGTTAGGCGATATTCGGCCTCTAGAATGGCAGCAATACGTTCGGCCAGTTGGGGCAGGCTGGCATCGTCGTTATAATCGCCCACTAATTGCGGATTGCGCTCGCCAGTGCTTTGCAGCAATAGGCCGCCAGTTGCATTGGCCAACGCCACCAGCTCTTGGGGGGCAATGGCACTAATTGGGAGTCCGTTGTCACTTTCCGTCTCAAAATAGGCGGTATAGATAGCCGCACCGCGTTGCTGTGCCAATGCTTGCACGGTCTCTAGGGTGGATTCGCCACCGACACTACCATTGGTAACATCGGTAAATAGCACTACAACCGGCCGTACATTGGGCGTGGTTTCGGTAAATGCTTCCACAGCCCGCAACAACCCATCAGCAACAACATTGCCGACTTCGCCCGGCACTGGCCCAACATCTTCGCCAAACATAGCATTGATAGCTGCATTATGATCTATGAATAATGGCTGAAGGGTGCGGGTGCTGGTGTGATCCATCGCCATAATGCCCACTTCGTCAGCCACATTTAAAGTGCGGATGAGGCTGATAGCGGCGGTTCGCATATTCTCAAATTCAGTCAGCGACACACTACTGGTTAGGTCTAGCACAATGATGAGTTGCAGCGGACGATTGGCGGTAGAGTCAGTGTCGAAGGTGCTAATGGCTAGGGCTTCACCATCGGCCAACAGAGTGAAGTCGGTTGGCAATAGATCGGTAACTGCTTCACCCGTAAGTGGATTTACCACGCTTAGATAGATGTCTAGTGTAGGATAGCGGCTATCATTGACCGCTAGCACATCTACACGATAAGGCGAGCGTGGTTCATCATCTTGGGCCGCCAGCCGTGTCGAAGATACCATGGTGAGCAATAATAAAATAATCAGCAAACAGACAGACCCAAGGCGTTTCATCAGCATCACAAGCACATTATCAGCCAATAATAGGCAAAATTATAGCACCAAAGCATTGCTTGGGTTATATATCTAGTGGGCGGCGTGCTTCAATGACCACCCATTCGCCCGAATAGCGGCGTTTATAGGGTTCTAAGCCTGTTTTGCGCAGGGCTGCCTCTACTTCGTCACCTTGTTCAATAATGATGCCGCCAAAAACGCCCACCCCGCCGGGCCGTAAAATTTGCCCTAAGCCCTCATCACACATCCGAATGATCACCTTTGACAAAATGTTGACCAACGCAATATCAAAGCGACGGGCACTGTGTAAAACCGTTTCTAGACTGCCTTCTAAAGATTCAATTTGGGCAGCCACATCATTGTCAGCGGCGTTTTCGAGGGTAGCTTTTACAGCGATGGGATCGGTGTCTAGGGCCAATACTTCTATTGCGCCCAATTTGGCGGCAGCTACGCTTAAAATACCTGATCCACATCCTAAGTCTAATACACGCAGGCCGGGGCGGTTGGTTTGCAATTCTTCGGTGGCGGCAAGGCAAAGCTGGGTGCTGGGGTGTGTGCCTGTACCAAAAGCCATACCGGGATCGAGGCTGATAACGACATCATCAGGATGGATAACTAAATCCGTAATCCAACGGGGACGAATGAAAAGACGCTGGCCCACCCGCAGAGGTTGATAGTGCTTTTTCCATGCTTCGGCCCAATCTTCCTCATCCACGGGTGCAAAAATAGCTTCGCCAATGGGCTGGATCATGCTTAAATAGCGCAATGCGTCTTGAATTTGCTGTTGCACATCGGGGGTACGTTCATCCAGTGGAAAATAGGCCCGTACCGTAAAGGTTTTGGCAGGGGGCACTTCTTCTTCCCACACTTCAAAAGCAAAGCCCTCGCGCTCGATTAATACACCCTGATGCCCATAGCGTTGCAGTAGATCGGCGACGCTTTCCGCGGTTTCAGGATCGGTTTCAATTTTAACTTCCATCCATTGATTGCTCATGCAGGTGTGTCCTCGGCAACAGCAGGGTTTTTCATATAAGGTGTTCTATACAACAAAAAGGCGATGGCATTATGCCATCGGCCTCAACTATTTAACAGGGGCTTTTAAAGATGTGGGGCTATTCGCCCGTAAACAACCCTGCAACGCGCTCGAATAGGCCTTTGCCTGCTTTTTGCGGCTTTATGTCTTTGCCTAATGTATCGGCTAGCTCTTCAAACAATTCACGTTGGCGTTGGGAGAGCTTGGTAGGGACTTCAACATTTAAGATCACATGTTGATCACCATGTCCAGATGCCACTCCACTACGATTAAGACGTGGCACGCCTTTGCCGCGCAGTGTAACAATTGTGCCCGATTGTGTGCCGGGCTTGACCATGACATTTTCTTGGCCATGAATGGTCGGCACGCTGATTTCGTCGCCCAGTGCTGCTTGGGCAATGTTAATGGGAATATCAATTACAATATCGTTATCGCGGCGCTGGAAATATTCGTGAGGCTCGATAGTAATGAACACATATAAATTACCTTTTGGCCCCCCCATGCTGCCGGGTTCACCTTCGCCACTTAGCCGAATGCGCGTTCCTTCATCCACACCCGCCGGCACATTAACTGTGAGTTCGCGCTTAACGACTTCGACACCTGCACCCGCACAATTTTGGCAAGGATGTTCAATAATTTGACCGCGCCCATTACAGGTGGGGCAAGGGACTTCACTAATGATACGCCCAAAGAGTGCCGAGCCAACCTGCTGGCGCACGCGCCCCATACCATTGCAGGTGGTACAAGTGGTCGCCGATGTGCCGTGTTCTGCGCCATCCCCATTACAGACACCACAGACCTCGTGGCGATTAATTTCAATAGCAGATTCGGTTCCGTGCACTGCGTCTTCAAAACTAAGATGCAGGTCATAGCGCAGGTCTTGGCCTTGGCGGGGGCCGCGGCGGTTGCCGCCACTACGGCGGCTGCCAGTAAACATCTCAAAAATTTCGCCCAAGTCACCAAAAATATCTTCAAAGCCCGGAAAGCCCGCACCTGCATTGCCCATACCGCTAACGCCAGCATGACCAAAGCGATCATAGGCGTTGCGTTTTTGGTCATCGCTAAGGACTTGATAGGCTTCGTTTATCTCTTGAAAAACAGTTTGTGCGTCGGGCGCTTTGTTCACATCAGGGTGATACTCGCGGGCGAGCTTCCGAAAAGCCTTTTTGATGTCTTCGGCACTAGCATCACGCGACACGCCTAATATCTCGTAATAATCACGGGGCATTGACTGACCTTTTCAGCTTATGGTTGCTCTCTTAATGTCGAGGAACAGCACAAGCACTACTTTATTGGGTGCTTGTGCTGCGCTGCAAATAAGGCTTACTTATTCGCTAAATTCGCCTTCAATGATGTCTTCGCCGCTTTCGTTGGCTTGTCCATCATAGTCAGCGCCATTGCCTGCTGCTTGGTCATGGTCGCCATACATGCTTGCGCCCAATTGTTGGACAGCGAGAGACAGTTCATCGGTGGCAAGCCGAATGCGCTCTACATCGTCGTTATTTAGGGTACTACGCAGGCTTGCAACTTTATCTTCAATATCTTGTTTCACAGCCTTATCGGCTTTGTCGCCATAGTCACGCAGGGTCTTTTCGGCCATAAAAATGGTCGAGTCGGCGCGATTGCGGGCTTCGGCAATATCGCGGCGTTGGAGGTCTTGGTCGGCAAATTGCTCGGCTTCTTTCACCATGCGCTCAATTTCAGCATCGCTAAGGCCGCTGCTGGCCGTGATGGTGATCTTTTGCTCGCGGCCAGTGGCTTTGTCGCGGGCGCTTACGTTTAAGATACCATCGGCATCAATATCGAAAGTCACTTCAATTTGGGGTACGCCACGCGGCGCAGGCGGAATGCCATCCAAAATGAACTTGCCCAGTGTCTTGTTGTCAGTGGCCATGGGGCGCTCACCTTGCAACACATGAATTTCGACTTGGGTTTGGCTGTCGGTGGCAGTGCTAAAGATTTGACTCTTCTTTACAGGCACAGTGGTGTTGCGCTCGATCAGGGGAGTCGAAACGCCGCCCAAAGTCTCAATGCTGAGGGTTAAAGGAGTAACGTCCAGCAACAGCACGTCTTTTACTTCGCCACCCAACACACCAGCTTGAATAGCCGCGCCTATGGCCACTACTTCATCAGGGTTTACGCCACGGTTTGGCTCTTTGCTGAAGAAGCGTTGCACGGCATCTTGAATAGCGGGCATACGGGTCATGCCACCCACCAAAATAACTTCATCAATATCGGCGGGTTTCATTGACGCATCATCAAGCGCTTGTTTTACTGGCTTCATGGAGCGATCGATTAGGTCGTGTACCAGTTCCTCTAGCTTAGAGCGCGAGAGCTGCATCAGCAAATGCTTGGCCCCACTTGCATCGGCAGTAATGAAGGGCAGGTTAATTTCGGCATTGGTGGTAGACGACAGTTCTTTTTTGGCGTTTTCGGCGGCTTCCTTCAAGCGTTGCAGGGCTTGGCGGTCACTGCGCAGGTCAATGCCTTGTTCTTTCTTAAACTCATCGGCAATCCATGTGATGATGCGTTCATCAAAGTCATCACCACCTAAGAAGGTGTCGCCATTGGTCGAGCGTACTTCAAACACGCCATCGCCCACGTCCAAAATAGAGATGTCGAATGTGCCGCCGCCCAAGTCATAGACAGCGATAGTTTCATCGCGCTTGTTATCAAGGCCATAGGCCAATGCTGACGCAGTAGGCT
>CAZLPC010000043.1:10867-12291 GCA_964561305.1 uncultured Anaerolineae bacterium | reverse complement strand
CCCACACTGGCTGTAAAGGCCACCGCAAAGGCCAGCCAAACAGTGTTAATGCTGGCCGCGATGGCCCCTGACGCTTCGGTTTGTTCTTCAAATGCCTCTAGCCCCACTACAACTGCCCATATAACGCCCAGTACGCCCTGTAGAAAGAACAAACCAACAGCCGCCCCAACGCCAACCCCAATTTCACCCAGCGATGGCGGTGTTAGGCCCAAGCGATGCATGGTCTGGGACCATGACCGCCGTGACAACAACCCTGCTCCCAGAAAGGAAAGCACGACAAACGGCACAAAATTGGGTAACAACGCACTAATAGTAATCTCAACCGATTGGGCATAGCCTTCTAGTCCACCACCCAAAATAAAGAGTGCTACTTGTCCACCAAAAACATAAAGCGCCAACACCAAGGCCATTAGATGAACAGTACTGCGAGGGTTATAGCCCAACAATTCGTTCGTAGACATAGGCAGTATGGCTGTGGTGGGCAGACTGGCGGCGGAGGCGGTGCTGGTGATTAGATTTTGTGGTACATAGCTAATGTCACCATCGGCCAACAGCGCATACGGCATCCATCCCATCAAAGCGTCAGGTGCAGCAGTTGGTGTCTGGAAAGCAGCTTGTCGTAAATCTGGAAAAACGCGGGACAACTGCAAACGTACCCCTAAAAACAGCGGAAGTGTGGCCACAACTCCCGTTAACAACATTGCAATACCACCCCAAAACTCATCAGAGTTGTTGGCAATTGCCACATTAATCGTTCCAAGAAGCATCAACCCAATATTGAGTGATAGTAAAACAAAATAAAACAGTGCGCGCAATTCTGTGCGTTGGTTGGCAAGGTTAGCAAGAAAGACCAAACCCCCGAAAACAACCACAAGGATGATGGTTTGGAGTATATATTCCATATTGATTCATTAAACTCATTCGCTAGTTGTGGATTTTATTGGTTGTAGCACATCATGAGGCGCATAGAAAGGCTTTGCACAATAAATACCTCATGATGTATTTGTGAGCCCTCATCAGTAGGGCCGTGCGATCCATGTTGGATCAGGAGTCACTTCTGGGTGTGGGCGTGGGCCAGCGCTGGTATACTCAGTATTAGAGACTTGCATCAACACCTCTACTTCCATATCTTGCTGGCACAATACTTGGCACGACAAGCGGGCGATACCTAATAATCCAGACTGCCGCAGACGATTGCGCTCGGCTTGGGTCATTTGTGTTGGCTCGCCCACTTTGAACTGTACCTGACAAGTGGTGCAACTAGCCACGCCCCCACACCGATGCAAAATGTCTATGCCATGATCTTTTAACGCCAATACCAAACGGGTGTCTTCGGCGGCTTCAAGTGTTTCGCCCTTAACCGTAATTTTCGCCATTTTCTGGCTCCCTATCTATTCTCCAAAATCAATAATTTGGCTACCTAC
>CAZLPC010000043.1:8404-10857 GCA_964561305.1 uncultured Anaerolineae bacterium | reverse complement strand
CCCGCCACGTTCAATAAGGTGATCACATCGCCCTCTTGCCAAACCGCAACCTGTTGATTCCAATACAAAGCACCTGCTGTATTGGTTCCGACACGGCTAAAAACCCGAATAATGGCTTGGGGCTGAAGCCGCACATCTGGAAACACAAAAACATTGCCATCATCGTCTTGCAGCGTCCAACCTGCCATTTCAATCACCCCATTACCCGTGTTGCGTAGCTCGATCACTTCATTGTTAATATCGCCATAGTTTAACACATTGACAATTTGCACTTCTGCATTGCTGGCGGTGGGGGCCGGTGTGTTGGTGACGGCAAACACATTAATCGGGAAGGGTGTGCGGGTCGGCAGTGGCGCTGGGGTGCTGGTTGGGGGCGGTTGGCAGCTTTCACCCGGAATCAAAATTTCTTGGTCGATCCGTAGATTGGTGCAAGTGCTGTTAATGCCCGAATTAATGCTAACCAATTCTTCTAGCCCCACATCAAATCGTTGGGCTATTAAAATGCAAGTATCGCCTGTCGTAACCGTATAGCGCTGGCAACCGTCGTTGGCTGTGCCAGCACTAGGGTTGTTGGTTGTGTTGCCAGTTGTTCCGCCCCCAGTATTCCCTGCCGACACGGGTAGCGTTATCCCCTGCAAAACTTCTGGGGGCAACGTGGGAACTCCCCCGCTAGCGGCACTATCCCCACTGGGGCGCGGCGTTGGACTAGATTGCAATAGCCCTGCCGTGGCTAAAATAGACTCTTGTGTATTTAAGCGTTCGGTTTGGGCATCAATGGTGGCAGTTAAGACCCCTACTGTGCCTTGCAACGCATCAGAGGGTATCTGACCCGATGTATTTTGACCGATGACTTGGCCGTCAACAGTTACAGGAACAATGCGCGTGACAATCGTTTGCTCGCTTTGGTTAGTAGATGACCAAATAACAATGATCAAAATTGCCACTACCAACGACACAAATATGTTGATGAAAATGAAGCCAACCAGCGCCCGACGAGTCATCATTTTTTTTATCCCTGCTTCCTCACAAGCGACCATAACACAGAGTGATGGGGGCATAGTAGCATAGCCGCCCGTTGGTGGCAATTCTAAGCACCCGATGGATATGCGGCTTGTGCCTGACGCAAAGCCTCTCTAAATTGGTTATGATGCACCATCTCGTGAGATAAACCCAACATAATCGCCGATTTTGCATTGATGAGCTGGTATAAGAATGATGTGGGATCAGCTTCCCAAAATACATCAAGATGGGGGGTGTCTGGCCACGCATCCAAATAGGCCAAGCGCATCCGCCGACTTTCTTCTAGCCGATGTAGACACGCTGCACGGGTGCGGCAATGGGTGTGCCAGCTTTCTTCGTGGCGCATCCGATTGCCAAAGGCAATTCCCCGTGCCAAAATTGAGCTCCAACTTGCGCCTTCTTCACTGCTGGCCGTTACGTGCAACACCAAGTGTCCTAAGCTCCAGCCAATTTTTTGCTCGTCTGCTGTGGCATGGGGATCGTTGGCATCGGGATCGATTGGCAAATGAACAATTTGCTCATCTGTGGTTTGGTTGATCATATCTACCAACGTATCAATTGAGGCATTGATAGCTTCGCGGAAATCATCTAACGAAAATGGTTGGCTAAACTCGTACAAATTGACTTGGTTTTGATGAAGGGGTGCAAAATCAATGGGCATCATAAACCTCATTATTTATCCTGACGGAACATGTCTAAGACCATACTCAAAAATAGTTTTAGCGGATTTGGTTAAGGAAGTGATGAGAAGGTGATCCGCCAGCAAGACAGCACTTGCTGGCGGGTGGAATTATCAATTACGCAGGGGTTTACCACGCTCTAGCAAATATTGAATGCGGGCCATGGTCTTTTCTTGTTGGGCCAATTCCAAGATCACTTCGCGCTCTAGGTCAAGGATATACTGTTCATCTACCCATTGCGGTTCTGAGAGCGCCCCGCCCGTCAGAATATAGGCCAGTTTATTGGCGATAAACACGTCATATTCGGTGGCATAGCCGGCCTCTTGCAACGACCATGCCCCCAAGCGTAAAGCCGAGTAGGCATCGCGTCCAGCCGCCCACATTTTGCCCGGCAAGGTGGGTTGATAAATTGGCATGAGATTGATGCACTCTTGCTTGGCCACCGCCAAGAGATGATCGCGGTTCATCACAATGCGGTCGGTGGGGCGCAAGAAGCCTAGTTCGCGCGCTTGCATGGCGCTTTCGGCCACTTTGGCAGTGGCGATGGTCTCGAAAACCCGTTGCAACACTGGCAACACATCCTCATTGGGCGAGGCTTCCATCACAGGGTTAATGATGCGGCGCATCAGTTCTTTCGTGCCCGTCCATCCCGGAATAAGACCAACACCAAATTCGACCAAGCCAATGTAAGTCTCGGCATGAGCCACCACTTTTGCGCCCGTCATCGTAATTTCGGCCCCACCACCCAACACG
>CAZLPC010000043.1:0-8394 GCA_964561305.1 uncultured Anaerolineae bacterium | reverse complement strand
GCGGCGCGTAAGGCTTGCATAACATCTTGGCCAGCCTTAATAAAACTTTCAACCTGTTCCCATTCGCCGGCCATAGCAGCCATCACCAACATCATGAGGTTTGCGCCCACGCTGAAGTTCTCGCCATCGTTGGTGATAACAAGACCATCAAAGTCGGTGTGCAAGCGTTCGAGGCCTTTTTGCGCCATTTGCATAATGTCTTGGTCAATGGAGTTGGCTTTGGTGTGAAACTCTAGCAACAACACACCATCGCCCAAATCCACTAAACTTGCACCCGGCAGTGAGTCTACGGTCTTGCCGGATGCTTTCAAATCGCTGATGACCTTCACTCGCGGCCCACGCGAATAAGACATATAGCCGTTTTGGGTTGGATCATAATAGCCAACCACCACGCCTTGCGCATCGCGTTGATAGAAGGTGCTATGGCCAGCCGCCAACATATCTTGCACCCACTCGGCTACTGCATAACCATCGGCTTCCATACGTGGCAATACATCGGCCACACCCACAGCATCCCACACTTCAAAGGGGCCCATTTCATAAGCAAAGCCCCATTTGTTGGCGTTATCAATATCGGGAATGGTGTCGGCAATTTCGCCTAGTTTTTGCGAGGCATAGCTAAATAACATCGCGTGCAAGTGCCACACATATTGCCCAGCCCGATCATCGGCGTTGATCATGGCTTTAATGCGCTCGCCTGTGTTTTCAATTTTGCGGGCCGCGCCCACGCTATCAAAGCGAACTTTGCTGGGCATGTCATAATCAAGTGTTTGCAGATTAAGCGGCATAAAAATGCGTTCGCCGTTTTCATCCTTGCCCGATTTATAGAAGCCTTGCCCTGTTTTACGCCCTAAAAACTTGTTGCCCATCAAAAAGTCCCATACGCGCTGTGTGCCTTCATGCTTCAACACTTCACGGTAAGGATCATCAGGAATGGCATCATACAGGTTTTGGCAGACATATACGTTGACATCAACGCCCACCAAGTCTATTAGGCGGAAGCTGGCAGTAGAGGGATGACCAATGAGGGGGCCAGTGATGGCATCCACTTCTTCCACTGTATAACCGTGGTCAATGGCATAGTTTAAGCCAAAGCTACCGATAATGCTAATGAAGCGGTTGGCAATGAAATTGGGGGTGTCTTTGCAGATGACACAGCCTTTGCCCAAAACATTTGTGCCAAAATCTACCATAAAATCAATCAGCGCAGGATCGGTTTCGGGGTGGGGAATGATCTCTAATAATTTGAGGTAGCGCGGCGGGTTGAAAAAATGTGTACCCAAAAAACTACGTTTAAATGCGGCACTGCGGCCTTCGCAAATCTCGGCGATACCAAGCCCACTGGTATTACTGGTGACAATGGCGCTAGGCTTCACCACTGTTTCCAGTTTGGCCATCAGATCTTGCTTGATCGGCAATTTTTCGATGATCACTTCTACAATCCAATCGGCATCGGCCAACAGATGCAAATCATCTTCGGTGTTGCCTGTGGTGACCAGTTTGGCATCATCAGCCAAGAAAAACTGTGCCGGGCGCGACTTTTGCAGATTTTTAAGATTATTCAGCACAATCGCATTGCGTTTAGCAGGCTTGTCGCCGGGCTTGGTGTCGGGGGCCGGTATGTCGAGCAACATCACAGGAATGCCAACTCCTGCCAATAATGCTGCGATTCCACCGCCCATCGTACCAGAACCAATGACGGCTGCCTTTTTAATTTGATAGGCCATTCAAGACTCCTTGTTTCAAATTCAATGTGACCACACAGGGGATACTTATAAACTATTCAAACCGTGATTTGATTATATCCCAAACCACAATTTTCGCACCTGTTAAATTTTGTGTTTTATTGAAGAAATCTACGGGTAATTTACGGGATGCGCTAGAATTCAGTCTTCGTGAAAAATATAGACGTACAACAAACAGTGGACACCTGCGCTCGTCCGCTGTTTGTTGTACTGGTTAGCGGGCTAAACCTTATTCTACCGTTACACTTTTGGCGAGATTGCGCGGTTGGTCTACATCTGCACCACGCCACACCGCGATATGATAGGCCAACAACTGCAACGGAATGGCCGCCACAATCGGGCTAACCAATTCGGGCATTTCTGGCACATAAATCACATAATCGGCTTTCTCGGCAATAAGGGTATCGCCTTCAGTAGCCACCGCAATCACGATGCCGCCGCGTGCTTTGGCTTGCTCAACTTGGCTCAACATTTTGTCATATAGTCCATCACGCAAAGTAATGGTGACAACGGGCATGTTTTCATCAATAAGCGCAATGGGGCCGTGCTTCATTTCACCCGCCGGATAGCCTTCGGCGTGAATGTAGCTGATTTCTTTGAGCTTAAGCGCGCCCTCGAGGGCGGTCGGATAGTTGATGCCGCGTCCTAAATACAAGAAGTTCTCATAGCGGTGCAATTTACCTGCCAACTCATGATACTCGTGATCGCGGTCTAGCACTTTGCTAATGAGATCAGGAATGTGAGCCAGTTCGGCGGCATAGCATTGCAAGTCTTTGGCGGAAAGTGTGCCGCGCAGCTTGCCCAAATATAGCCCCAATAGAATTTGCGAGGCAATGCTAGATGTATAGGCTTTGGTCGAGGCTACGCCAATCTCGGGGCCGGCTTGCATCCCAATATAGCCATTGGCAATTCGCATGGCTTGGCTGCCAACAGCATTAACAATGCTCCAACGGCGGATATTGCGCTCTTGGGCGGCTTCCATGGCGGCCAACGTGTCTACGGTTTCGCCACTTTGGGTGATGGCCAGCACCACATCATTGGGGTCTAGAATAGGGTCACGGTAGCGGTACTCGCTGCCATAGTCCACTTCTACCGGAATCCGTGCCAAGCGTTCGATGACAAACTTACCCACCAAGCCCGCATAATAGCTGGTTCCGCAAGCCACTATTACCAGCCGATGAATAGATTTGGCTTCTTCTTCAGTGAGGGGTAGTGTGTCTAGGTGTACGTCGCCTGTTTGAAAATCTATACGCCCACGCATGGTATCGGTAAGGGTGCGGGCTTGCTCGAAGATTTCTTTCTGCATAAAGTGACGATATTCACCCTTAGCTGCGCTTACAGGGTCCCAAGCGATGGTATGAACTTCCAGTTGAATGGGTTGACCGCTGTCTACGTGTAGCGTATGAAAGCCATGTTGATTGACAACAACCATCTGCCGATTTTCTAAGAAAGCAATAGTGCGCGTATGCTCTAAAATAGCAGGAATGTCTGAGGCGATAAACATCTCGTTTTCGCCCACACCCACTGTCACACCACCCGCATTGCCCAAGCGCACCGCTACCAGCGTATCTGGTTGGCGCTGGCTCATCACCACCAATGCGCTGGCTCCAGCCAAACGCAAGGCCGTGCGGCGCGTGGCTTCAGCAAGGTCTAGCCCTGCCAACATATAGCCTTCGATAAGATGTACCGCCACTTCAGTATCGGTATCAGAAGCAAAAACCACACCTTCGGCTTCTAGTTCTTCGCGCAGTTCCAAAAAGTTTTCGATAATGCCGTTGTGTACCACCACGGTCGAGCCATCGGTACTGGCATGTGGATGCGAATTACGAACGCTGGGTGCGCCATGTGTTGCCCAGCGCGTGTGTCCAATACCAATAGAACCATGCACAGGGTTGATATTTACTTGAGTGATGAGATTAATCAGTTTGCCAACGGCGCGTTCTGTCTTGATACCGTTTTCGTTGATAACCGCAATGCCCGCCGAGTCATAGCCACGATATTCAAGGTGTTGCAGTCCGGTGAGGATGATAGATGATGCTTGGCGTGGGCCAATATAGCCGACAATACCACACATTGTTGGTCTCTCCTAAATTTTATGGATAGAAATACAATGAAACATAGATAATGTCATCAAATGAACATCTGTTAAGGCGCTTTTAGACAAGCGATCTGGAGGATATTCATTGGTTGGTTTAGGAGAGTATGGAGGTTTGATGACATGACCTCGGCGGCATCCGCTGATACCTCGATTTTCCCCTTGTGATCAGGTCCATCACAAAGGTTAACACTGCCCTGCGGCAGGAACCGCCTCCTCGTCACCCACAATCTCGTTATGCAAAATATAGTTCGCGAAATTGGGGCCGTGCGCTAATACTCTCTGCTGATTGATAGATGGGGTGGCATCACTCCTGATTACAAGCAAACAATCTTGAACACTATAGCCTATCAGACACCAAAATGGGATTGTTGATATTCTACAAGTATGGCCAGAGGGCTTAAGGTAGGCTAAATTCGCAGGTGATTTCGGCCAATGTCACATTGGCAATGTTATAGGCTGGGCATTGGGCAATGGTTTGACCATACCACTGAATGGCAAATACATGGTTCGATATACCGTGCCAAAATAATGGTAACGGATAATTCGCTTGGGCCACATACGCATTGACCCGCACACAGCCGATAACCGAATTGCTATTGGGGGCAGTGCTACCCAACAAAATTACGTGCAAACAGCCCCGCGAGGGGAACTCTGTTAGTGTGCTACTGGTGTTTTCTTGAATAAATGGTATCCACTCATTGGCAAGGAAAATAGAATATTCGCCGATGAAAGACAAAGGGAAGATATTGAGATCATCCCCCGTAATATTTTCAAGTGTAAAACGCTCGGCTGTATAGCGCAGCCGTATCTGGGGCAGATTCGTCGCGATCGTAGTAGGCAATATTGCTGGCTCGACGGCGGTACCGGTTGGCAAAATTACTGCTGTTGTAGGGCTAGAGGTTAGGGTATGGGTTGAGGTTGGTGTAATAAAAACACTATCAGTAATGGCTGGAATATCGTTAGAAGCCTGTACCTCAGCAACTGAAGAGCGCGAACCGCCTGCTTGGTTGCCATTGCCCAATAAAGCAACCAACCCACCAATAACCACAGCCATTATCAGCGCCAGCACCCCACCAATCAGCCAAAACTGCGAGGACAACCTTACTGGCGCTTGATCAGGATTCTTGATGGCTGGCCGAATGGCTGGCATAGTCATATCTAAATGCGACGGATTAAGCGGGCGAGTCTGGATCGTCGGCGGCAAGGGACGATTAGGAAACCGATCTGGCAAAATCGGAGTTTGGGGTTGGCTCCATGGGGTTGGCGGTGTTTCTAGGCGTGCTTGCTGAATACCCCAAGCCTGCACAATATCATCAAACAACACACTAGATGCAAAGATTAGGCTACGCAGCACCCATTTTTTAGACGCATACGCCCCCGTTGTTGTATCGTGAATGTGTACCGAGACCGCCACTGATCCGAGTGTGATATATTTTTCTTTGGTCACAAGCCGCTTGGCTGTAACACGCACAAACCCTGTTGCAATGACCGCGCTGGGCATTAACGTTATGGTCAACAGCCCAGCATCTTGGTCGGCAGGAACCAACACATCATGAATCGGCTCATCAATCTGTAAGCCCATGCTCGTAATTTCAAATTGTACATGAACACTGCGCCGGGCTGAATAGGTTGACGGTTTACGACTTGAAGCCGATGGCGATGACTCTGCGACAATGCCACTATGGGGGATATTGGCTAGGTCGCCCCGAAAGCCAGACGAAGCTGGCAAACACAACTGAAGCCATAACTGTGTGGGTTGCCCCACCACAACCTCGCTGGGCATGGCAATATCAACCCGTCGTTGGTCAACGGTGGCCGTCCCTAAAGGCTTCGGATTGGTAGCTTCTTCAGAATCAGAAAGTGTGGCATTGGGTTGCAGACGTGCCGTATCAATATCTTCGCTGCTGGTCAAAATATCGTCTACATAGCTTTTCACCAATACCGTTACATCGTGGCGTTCGCTTAGTTCTTGCAGCAAACGCCGCGCCTGATGTACCTCGCGCAAGTCTGACGAATAAAGATGCCAGCGAATATGATTAACCAACGACTTTTGAGCATCGAAAGTAAGGCGAGGGGCCCGTACCTGTTGTTGTAAACGCGCCAACTCAGAAAGTGGTGCTTCGGGCGGCAATGGTAAAGGGTTAGGTAGCGGTGCTTCGGGCGGCAGGTGTTGGATAGCATAGGCAATCCTAGTTGCCCGTCGTTGATCGTCGCCATAGGAAATAACACTCAGGCGTTGCAGCTCATCGGGCAAAATTTCGTGATCAATCTCAGAAATGATAATTGGCAGAATGCGCTTGTTTAAAGCACTGGCATAGGTTAGCTCTAATTGGCAAGAGTGGGTGCGCAGCCACGAAGGAGATACAGCCACCATTACCAAATCTGACTTTACAATTTGCTCTAATACATCATCCCACCAGACGTGTCCGCCTGTAAGTTGTTGGTCGTACCATACGTTATGACCAAGATCGCAAACATCTTCAATAAGATGTTCTACCTTAATTCGATCTTCATGACTGTAGGTGACGAAGATACGCATTTGCAAAGAATCAATCACTTTTTGTTTGTTTTTTTTAATTTTACCCTATTTTATCAATTTTTATAAAGTGTAATTTGATGTTGATTGGGCTACGTTGATCACACGTTTAGACAACGTTGCGGATTCTGCTTGAAACATGGGTAAAGGTTATGTAGACTGGATAATGTTCCGTTCAACTATATTAGGATACCCACTTTGCCCGATGAACTTTTGATCTTTACGACTGTTTTTCTCGGCATTTTTATCGAAGCAGCGCCCTTTTTGCTTTTGGGAACATTTGCATCTGGCTTTGTCGAAGTCTTTATTAGCCGCGATGACATGGCCAAAATTATCCCCAATGGCATTTTACCCGCTACGTTAATGGGTGGGCTTTTGGGTTTTGCTTTTCCTGTATGTGAATGTGGCGTGGTTCCGCTTACGCGGCGCTTGTTCCGTAAGGGGTTTCCGGTTTCGGCTGGCATTGCGTTTTTGTTGGCAGCCCCCACCATCAATCCTATTGCATTAGCTGCCACGTATGCCGCCTATGGTTTTGGCGATATGCTGGTGTTGCGCTTTTTGCTAGGGCTTTCGATTCCGATGTTTATTGGCTTTGTGTTTGCATTAGGTGCAACCCCTGTCAAAATCTTGTTGCCGCGCAGCTATGCCTCATCTGCCCCAGCCATTATGGGGGCCTCTACCGATTTGCCTAAGCTAGAGCGTCTGGATGCTATCCAAATTAGTGGCCCCAAGCCGAGCTTCGCTATCCAGTTACGGCGTGCTATTCAAATTTCTAGTAACGAATTTTTTGAAATGGGCCGCTATCTGGTATTAGGGTCGGTTTTGGCAGCGCTTATGCAAACCTTCGTCACCCAAAACGACATTTTGTCGCTGGGATCAAACCCTGTGTCATCGGTGGTGTTTATGCAGGTGTTAGCGTTTGTGTTGTCGGTGTGTTCAACAGTAGATGCGTTTATCTCTTTGTCGTTTGTCAACACCTTTTCTACAGGCTCTATTCTCGGCTTTTTGGTGTTTGGGCCCATGGCCGACATTAAAAGCACGCTGATGTATTTAAACGTTTTCAAGCGCAATGTGGTTTTCTATATTATTGCGCTAGCATTTTTGACGACGTTGTTACTGACTGTGTTTATCAATCTCAACATTGATCTTTAAGTGACAGAAAGTGCTTATAACACAATGAAATTATCCCTCTTCAACATATTACAAATGCTGGTGTTGGGTGGCTTGGCATTTTACTTCGCCTTTGTTGTGCTGTCTGGGCGCTGGGCATTCTATATCGATCCGCGCTTTCAATGGTTGTCGGTGGTGGCGGTGTTGTTGCTCGCTTTGTTGGCCATCTCGTACATATTGGGTGGCAAAGAAAACGAAGACCTTTTTAACGATCCCCTTCAAGATGACCACACCAAAGTTGTGCCGCTTTCAGTGCTGGCAATGATTGTTCCGTTGTTTTTAGGACTAGTCATCCCTGCCGAGCCATTGGGTGCATCGGCCATTAAAACACGCGGCATAGACACCAACTATAGCTCGATTACACTCTCTAATACCTCTAGCCGCAGCCTGACCATTATCCCTAGTGAGCGTAATGTATTGGACTGGGCCCGCGCCATTGCCAGCAGTGATGATATTGCTGAATTTGATAACCAAGAGGCTAAGGTTGTCGGTTTTGTCTATCGTGATAGCCGATTTGGTGAGGGGCAATTTATGGTGTCGCGCTTCACACTAAGCTGCTGTGTGGCCGACGCACTGGCAATTGGCTTAGTGGTGCAATTGCCATCCGATATGCCTGAATTTGCTCTTGATACATGGGTCGAGGTTGAAGGGGTCTTTCAAGAGTCAGAATTTGATGACAGCCTGATCCCGATTCTATTTGCCGCCAGTATCACACCCGTGGATCAACCCGACCAACCCTATCTCTATCAATAAGATAAAAGATCGCTGATTCTTGATGAGTGATAAATTTGATCGTTATATGCTGTCCGTCATTGGCATTGTGGCGGTGTTGTTGGGCGGTGTAA
>CAZLPC010000042.1:0-12462 GCA_964561305.1 uncultured Anaerolineae bacterium | reverse complement strand
TACCGAATAAGCCGCTTATCCTCAGGCACACTGGTATAAGGTGTGGGGCTGGGATCGGACAAGACAAAGAAACGCCGCAAAATAAGCATCTTTTTCTTATCAAGATCGGGCGGCAAAAACAAAAACGTCCGATCGCTAAGATTAATGCTATTCAGCAAATTCCGATCCACTTCTTGAGGATCATAAACCCGTATTGCCCGATCTGGGTTATCAATTAGATAGCCGAAAACGCCGTTGATATGCCCCTCATCTTCAAGGCCTCTGGCAAAAACATAGGCTTTTGAGCCAATCGGATACTCCACCATCCGAAAAGCAACATCTTGGCCATCATAGGCTACGTTTTGACGCAACTGCCGATTCAAGGTGTCGAGGTGTGGGCCAAAATAATAGGCAGTATGCAGCAAACTAAGTAAAATCCCCACGGCAAACAAGCTATGCACCACTGATTGACTATTCAAGATCAGGCTAGGTGGCATCAATAAACTAAGCAGCACGCGCAAGCCAACCGCAATAAACAATACCAATGCCGGAAAAACCGCTACATAGCGGACAAAAGACCCCGTATCGTTAATGAGGCTAATGCCGAGTGATGTAAGCAAAATCCAGATTATCAACGCGATATTTGGCCCGTAGCCTGTCCAAAGCACATAAGCAATTCCAAATAGAAACAGAGGCGCTAAAAATAGCAAAACCAGTGCTGTATCGCCACCGTACCAAATGGTCGTAAATTCGGGCTGGCTAAAATAGACCTGAAACGCTAAGCGCAGTTGGGGTAGATAGACATCGCGGTTTTGGGTATTTTCATAGAGATCCAACAAGTTATCTTGCTCGCCAGTAAGGTTGGCCCGCGGCGCTAGTTCAGCCTCTAAAGTATCCAGCGTCAAGTAAATAGGGCTGGCCACAATTGCCGCCAGCAGTGCCGCCCACACAACCCCTACCAAGCGTTTTCTTGAATAGCCCATTAGCAAGCCATGAATGCACCACAAGGCAACTAAAGGCGGAAAAACCAAGCGCCCGCCTTCATAAAAATATTGCGTCAGTCCCAAAGCCACCCCGCCTATCGCAAAGTCAAGCCGCCGATTATAGCGCCACCCACGCGCCAAAAACGCCAGCGCCATCACACCGAAAGTTGCGTCTGCAATATTGTTGAGACCAAGACGGCTAAAATGAACATGGGGCGGAAAAGACATAATCAACAGCCCTGCTAACAGCGCTGTGGGCCGATCAAACAAGGCGCGTGCTAGCAAATAGGTAGCGGGAACAGCCAACGTGCCAAAGACAGCACTTATGGCACGCAACCCCAACAAATTGCGCCCAAAAACAGAAGTAACTTCGTTTTGCATAAAGGGGTAAATAGCCGGAAAACCGCGCACAATTGGCTCTAATATATTGACAGGTCTTCCGCTCCAAAAATAAGCCGACACAGTTGCAAAATTAAGCTCATCTACAAATTGATGAACAGCCGTCTCTAGTTGCCAAAAGCGTATAGCTAGCCCCAACAGTGTAATCAAAGCCACAAAGCCAATTTCGCGCCAATCGGTCTTAGAAAGGCGCCGCGCTGCCGCAATCCAATGCCATGGCCACCCTAGGCCGCCAAACCCCCACACCAGCAACACACATCCCAGCATCAAGAAGCGAAACTGGCGATGATGTGACACCACCGCCAGTTCCTCAATACCTAGTTTATGGGCGCTAGACTCGGCCAGCGCCACAATAAATACAATACCAGCAATGCCCAACAGCCAATTGATGCGCCCTGCAATTGGCGTTGTAGTAAATGATAGGGCGATAATCTTGCGTTGAGCAATAAGCAAAGCCAAACCCAACAAAACTGCACCCGCCACAGCATAATACAATCCTTGCTCTTGGGTATCCAGATCAAAGACACCCGGTTGCAACGCCGATGTACTCATGGACATTAACATCAATGCCCCCAACGCCAACCCAAACCCTAGCCATGTCCGCAAACGTTCTGACTGTGCAGCTTGACGCATAACAACTTCAACAGACCGCGACACATTTTTTTCGATTGTTTGTATCGTATTCATTGATTGACCTACACCATGTTGATAACATGCACAAAACAAAGGTTGCTTCTACTGTTAAGAATCCCCATAGACAGTATCATTAGCTTATTTTATTGTATAGTCAGATTTTTTAACCTTTCTAACAGAATGTTCAAAGCATGGCCGTCCATATATCATCTGATCTTGGAGCCATTGAGCTAACCGAAACCGAACGCAACGCGGTCCGAGCATTCTTAGGGCGTGCCGAAGTTCGCATGTCTACGATGCATCGCATTGTGACGGCCTTTATTAGTGGTGCGGGTTTGTTATTGCTCATTCCTGTATTTTTAAGAGATGTGGTAGATGGCATTTCACTTATTTTGCTAGAAAATCTTGACAATCATTTTTCTCAATTTGGAGATGGAATGGGTTGGGCACTGACACTTTTGCTTTATTTTTTGCTGCTATATCCGTTTTTATTGTCGTTGGCCATTCCATTATATGGCGTATATTTGCTCTTGAAAGACTTGGTTCATTTTTATTACACGCTATATATGCCGGGTTTCTCGGATGGACTATTGAATCCCACTTTATCGCTCTATGGGCTGACATTTGCCATAGATGAATCGCCTGTTGTTAAACGTGCAATATGGCAGTTTCAGTATGGCGACAAAAGCCGCGCCAATTTGGTGATGCCATTTAGTGAAGCTCGGCGCGAAAGCTATTTTGATGACATTGTAGCCCGCACTGAAGGTCGCATTCTGCCAACCACCCGCACCCTAGCAGCCCTACACGATGCGGGTATTGTGCTAGATGATGAACATGCCGCCGAGCAACTAAGCACGACTTTTGGCATGGCCCGCAGCCTAGACCGCGCCCTTGTTGAAGAAGCAGCCCTAACCGAGATGTTGATGGCCCGCAACGTCATTTACCTACGGCGGTTATTGGTACGGTATGTCAAAACACTGTTGATGTTTTTATGGACAACTGTGGTGGCGTTTTTAATGTTGCCCTTCCTAGAACATAATCATCTTTCAGCTTTTATAGTTTTGTCGGCTGGCTATCTAGTGTGGTCCGTGGGGGCCATGCCCGTTGCCCGCAGCCCCGTTTACTGGATTTATCGCCACCGACGACGCGATCATCACCTAATGCACGTTGATGCCCAACTCACTTTACTAGATCGACGGATTCAGCCTTTTGTGCAATTGGCTATTGTGGTATCTGTACTCGGTTTTGGCTTGGCACTCTATCAAATAATGGCATAAACACAACAACATATAAAACCTCATTATCGCTATCCAAATAATGCACGTTTTTGATCACTTTTAGGGAAATAGCATGACATTAGAGTTTGTAATCTTTTTTGCCTCTGGATTGCTGCTGCTGAGTGTTGTCACCAGTAAAATAGCAATTCGGTTTGGTATTCCGGTGCTGGTGTTATTTTTACTACTGGGTATGGCCATGGGGTCAGAGGGTTTTGGCGGTATCGAGTTTGACAATCCTCAGTTAACACAAATTGTTGGCATTCTGGCACTTATTTTTATCTTGTTTTCGGGCGGGCTGCACACCAAATGGGAGAGCATAAGCCCTGTTGCCAAAGAAGGGTTCTTGCTAGCGACAGTAGGGGTAGTTTTAACGTCGCTGACAATCGGTATTTTTGCCCAAATAGCATTTGGATTCACCTTAGCGCAAGGCATATTGCTGGGGGCAACCATGGCCTCTACCGATGCCGCTGCCGTGTTTTCTGTATTAGGCGCGAAGTCCGTTCAACTTTCTAAATCCTTAAAATCAATCTTAGAACTAGAATCTGGCAGCAACGACCCCATTGCAATTTTTTTAACGCTAGGCATGTTGCAACTGATCATGAATCCGGATCAAAGTGCGCTGGTGCTGATTCCGTTGTTTATTAAGCAAATGTCTATTGGGCTTTTGTTTGCGATTTTAAGCGCCTATTTCATACGGTTTTCGATCAATAAAATTAGGCTAGAGTATGATGGGCTATATCCGGTCTTAAGCATTGCCTCGGTGTTGGCGGTATATGGCACTACCAGCGTGGCCGGCGGCAATGGCTTTTTAGCTGTTTACTTGGTAGGGTTGCTGCTGGGGAGACAGAGCTTCATTCATAAAAACAGCCTCGCTAGTTTTCATGACGGTTTAGCATGGCTGATGCAAATTATTATGTTTTTGGTGCTGGGTTTGCAGGTTTTTCCGTCAAGACTACTGACCATAGCACCTGAAGGACTGATTTTGGCGATAGGGCTGATTTTTTTAGCGCGACCTTTAGGGGTGTTTGTGTCTACGATACCAACCCAATTAAGTATTAGAGAAAAAACATTTATTGCTTGGGTGGGTTTAAGAGGCGCGGCCTCAATTATTTTAGCAACATTTACTCAATTAGCAGGGATTCGGTTGCCTCTCGCCATTTTTGAAGTGGTGTTTTTTGCGGTATTGGTCTCGGTCATTCTTCAAGGCACAACCATTACATGGCTTGCAAAGCGACTTAATCTTTTAGAATCGAGCGAGCCAGATCAAACCATAGCCGATAGCCCACACATTCCAACCGCAACCATCAGCGATTATCTGATTACTTTGAAAGTTTCGGATAATGCAAAAGTCGTCAACAAACAAATACTTGATTTAGATTTGCCCGACAATGTGCTTGTAGTTGCGATCAATCGAAACTTCCAAGTAATCATTCCGCGTGGCAGCACCATTATTTTGCCTAATGATGAATTATTGTTGATAACCGACGACGAAAACAAGCTGTTCATAGAACATTTGTTTACGGTAGCACAAGCATAGCGTTATCAAGCAGCTCAATGGCGATTGGAGTAGCATTTTGGTCTCTCCCACAGCCCACCCCTACTAAAAACGAACGCCCACACGATAATACGCCATTTAGAGAAGCACTTGCTCAAAACAATGAGATAATTCGTTAAACTTGTTGCTTAAAATGTTCGATAAATTCAAATTAATTAGAATATATTGCAAAATACGACAATATTCGATAAAATAAAAATAGTGAAGCGTTTAACGCTTAAAATATAAGGTGTTATTGCTGTGCCAACTTTAGCAGATGTGGCTGCACGTGCAGGTGTTTCGGTCGCAACCGTATCAAAAGTGCTCTCTAATACGCCCTACTTCTCAGAAGAGACTCGGAAGCGGGTATTAGAAGCAGTTGAGTCGGTGGGATATGTGCCTAACTTAGCAGCCCGCGCCCTATCTTCTGGAAAAACAGGGATCATTGGCGTGGTATTCCCGCGTGTTTATGATGCTGTTTTTACAGACCCGTTGGCCCAACACATTTTAGAAGGTGTAGAAGCTGCCTGCATAGACAGCGGCCATAGCTTATTATTAAGCACCCCTTATATTAACGGCGACAAACCCGATGAGCGTTATCTGCAACTGTTAGAAAGTGGCTATGTTGAGGGTCTGATAGCGCTGGACAATGTGCCTAAAGCATCGGTAGTTAAGCCAGCGCTTGCCAAAAACATTCCTACGGTCAGCATTGGGTATGGCCCCAATGATAATTATGTTCGCAGTGATGATCATGGTGGGGCGGAAAGTCTTATGCAGCATGTTCTGGCGCTAGGACATCAACACATTGGCATTATTAGTGTTGATGCAGGTTTAAACCATGCCATAGCGCCACGGCTTGAAGGATTGCGCATTGCTGCTGCCAAGAAAGGCCTTCACTTTGATGAACTACCAATGTGTAAGGGCGATTTTTCGACCACCAGTGGTTCAAAATGCGCCCAGACCTTGCTAACCCAGGACCCTCAGCTTACCGCCTTGATCTGTATTAATGATCGGATGGCGTTGGGTGCAATACAATATGCCCGCACGGTTGGCCGCCATATACCGAATAACCTCAGTGTCGTAGGCTATGACGACATTCCCCTAGCGCAATTTAGCGATCCACCCCTGACAACCATTAACCAACATGCGCCTCTGTTGGGGCAACGCGCTATGGAAATGTTGCTGATGCTATTACAAAACGAAACTCCTCAATCTGAAATCCTCCCAACCGAATTGGTTGTTAGACAATCGTCCGTTGCCATAACAGAAAGGCCCGATCTATCGTCCAACAATACTTAACCCAAGTGTTAAAAACTATTTCCATGTCAGCATCTAAGGAGAATTCTAAGATGAGTAAGCGTTTGTTTTTTGCAGCTTTAATTGCTATCCTGTCCCTCGCCGTTTTAACCCCCGTGCTTGCCCAAGACAGCGGTGATGTAACCCTGCGTTGGCGTACCCGTCCCGACAATCAAGAAGAAATTAATGTCTATCAAGCCGCCAACGACGCGATTGATGCCGAGTGGGAAGGCGTAACCTTACGCTATGAAGCTGGCGGAACTGAAACCGCAGGCTATCAAGACACCCTGATTACTGAAATTGAAGCAGGCACTGCCCCTGACGTGTTCTGGATTCCCGGCACCGACGTGGCCCGCTTTGCCGAAGCTGGGTTGATCTTAAACTTGGCCGACTATGCCGCCGCCGATGAAGATTTCAACGTTGAAGATTTTGTCGAGCAACCCATGTTCCACCTCACCTTCTCAAGTGATGAAGAGCCTGCATTGTGGGGTCTGCCGCGCGACGTGTCGTCTTTTGCCATCTATTACAACACCGACCTGTTCGACCGCGCTGGTATTGACTATCCCGGTGGCGAAGACTGGAATTGGGACTCTTTCTTGACGGCAGCCGAAGAAATTACTGCTTTGGGTGGCGATGTACGCGGCTTTGTTATGAATAACTGGTGGGGAAATTATGGCTACTGGCTGAATGCTGCTGGTTCGGGCTTCTTTACCGAAGACTTGCGTGGTTGTGGTCTGAATAACGAAAACACCGTAGTTGCCCTCGACTTCTTGAGCGCTATGTATCAAGATGCCTTGGCCGTGCCTTATGGTGAAGATGCTGAAGGCCCCTTCCGGGCTGGTAACGTGGGTATGTTCATCAATGGCCGTTGGGCCACCCCCGGCACAACCCAAGTAGACTTTAACTGGAACGTCGCCGAATTGCCTGCTGGCCCTGCTGGCCCCAGCAACTGGGTGTTCTGGGGTGCGTATGTGGTAAATGCCCGTACTGCCAACCCAGAATTGGCATGGGACTTGCTAACCCGCCTGACCAGTGCCGAAATTCAAGGCAGTGTTGCTGCATTGGGCGCTAACATTCCCAGCCGCGTCAGCGAAGAAGCCCTAGAAGATTTCTTGGGCACATTCTCAGACTTGGGCTTAAACAACGAAGCTTTCTTGAATGGCCTGAGCTATGGCGTGCCCGAAACACCCGTGTGGTTTGGTAGCTGGAGCGACATTGACAACGCCTATTTCAATGGTGTGGCCAATGTGATCAACGGTAGCCTTTCTGCCCAAGAATTTGCCGACACCATCTGCGATCAAGTAGATCAATACTTCGACGAATAATCACTGCTAAAAGCATCATTACAGCAATTGGGGGCCCTTGGGCCCTCAATTGATCCTTTTAGTTAATGCAGTTTTTTAAGGGTATTTATAATGGCAACTTTGACACAGCAACGCACCTCACCCTCCTCCACCACAACACCTCTGTTTGTCATGAGTGCCGTATGGGGGCTTGTTGTTGGGGTCTATAGCTTTTACTTTGCGTGGCGTATTTTTAATGCCGAAGCGTTCGATGTTAGAGACAGTTTGGGCGACACGGTGCAAGACTTTTTTGGCCTATTGGCACTTGTACCCGCAGTCTTGGGTATCTTCAGTGCAATTGGCTTTGGGATGGTCATTGCCGACCCTAATCGTCTGATTCAATTTCAGCGTGCCGCCAAGCGAGAGATACCTGAGCCTAAAGGCATTAATCGCATTCCTATCAATGCCCGCTATGCTTTTCTGGCGCTTAATTATTTGGGTGCGGCCATGTCTAGCTTTTACTTGTTGCACTTATGGCAAGTTTTTACCGGTCTTGATGAGATTGCAGCCGCTATCTTCGATAACCGGGTGTTGTTGTGGGGCTTGGTGGGTGCATATCTTATTTTTTGGGTGTCAGGCAAGATACCGCAGCTTCAAAAAGGGCTAGAGCTAATTGCCACAGCCGTGGGGGCGATCTCGTTATTTTTGTTGTTGGCATTTTCGGGCATTCTAGATGCCCTTATTTATATCGTCGGGCAATACGATGATGGTTTGGTATGGATTACGACCATTATTATTATGGTTTTTGTTGCCTTAACCTATACTACACTTCACATTGGTAAACTCTTTGGCGAAACCCCCGACCAAAGCCTAAGCTGGCAAGGCTGGATGCTGGTATCCCCTAATGTGATTGGTTTTGGCTTGTTTTTGGCAGGGCCGCTATTGCTCTCGTTTTATCTCAGCTTCACGGATGCACGGGCGGGGCGTGTGCCCGAATTTACTGGGCTGACCAATTATGAAACCATTTTTAGCCTGCAACTGCGCGAACAAACGCCCGACATGCAATATGCCATCAACGCATTAGACCGTGAGTATAATGTCATTCACACGATTAAGTTGGGCAGCACACGCTATGTCTTAGGCGGCAAAGATGCTCGTTTCTGGTTAAGCCTAGAAAACACGCTCCTATTTGGTCTGATGTTGGTTCCGTTGGCAACCATCCCTGCCATAGGTTTGGCAGTAGTGCTTGATTCTAAACTGCCGGGGGTGAAGTTTTACCGCGCCGTGTACTTTTTGCCGTCAGTAGCGGCGGTGGTGGGTACGGCTCTTATTTGGCGAACGGCACTTTATAGCTCTCAGATTGGCTACATCAATTATGCACTGGGCCAAGTGACAGGCGCGATCAATAGTGTTTTTGGCACTAGCATTGCAGACCCCGACTATGGC
The DNA here is from genome assembly GCA_964561305.1 of uncultured Anaerolineae bacterium. Lineage (GTDB taxonomy): Bacteria > Chloroflexota > Anaerolineae > Aggregatilineales > J027 > J027. Next base: position 3,632 of record CAZLPC010000042.1, on the reverse strand, counting down.
TGGCTGATTGACAGCGACTTTCAATTATTTTCGGTTGTATTGTTAACCGCGTGGCAAGTTGTCGGATTTAACACGGTTTTGTTCTTGGCAGGTTTGCAGGGCATTCCTAAGGTTTTATATGAAGCTGCCTCAGTAGATGGCGCATCCTATTTACAACAATTTCGGCATGTTACCCTCCCCTTGTTGGGGCCCACCACTTTCTTTGTCGTGGTGACAACGGTCATTAATGCCCTACAAGTGTTTAACGAGCCTTATGTGTTGTATAGCCGCGAGCAACAAGTACCCGAAAGTGTGTCTACGGGCGTGTATCACCTTTATCTAAAGGCGTTTCAAGGCCGTAACGAATTTGGCTATGCCTCAGCAGTGGCGTGGGTGCTGTTCGCCCTCATCTTTACAGTAACGCTTATTCAATTCCGCTTCTCGCGTTCGGGCGAAGAACGATAATCCTTGAAAGGACATTTGCAATGGAACACACCGTTACAGAGAAGGTATCGTTCTGGGCCGGCCGTGCTGTAATTTATTTTTTCTTGACGGCAGTAGCGTTTATTTTGCTATTTCCCCTGATCTACATGGTCATTGCCTCGCTTAAAACAACCGTAGATTTTAACTCTAATCCGCGACGGTTGTTGCCCTATACCCATGTGCGCGAGCCGCTAGAAAACCGTGAAGTACCGGTTTATCAATTTGAGGTTAATGGTGAAGCCCGCCAATATTTAGTCAGTCAAGTTTCGGCCAATGCCGCCGACAAAAACGATTTTGCTTATGTGGGCAGGGTCGATCAGCTTGAAGCACAACTTAAACTTGGCTCTCATGCCCAGCAACGACGCACAGTTGACATTTTAGGGATTATCCCCACGTCATATATCAATAGCGAAGGGCAGCGAGTAGACCTTGAAGAAAGCACCCTTACCTTAAACCGAACAGATATGGGTATTGTGCTATCGGGTAACAATAATGTGCGGGCCAGTTTTCAAACTTATGATGTGTTGATGGATGGTGAGCCAGTATTAACGTGGCTGTCTAGCATTGAAGACTTTGTGCCACTAAAGGCGTATCTGTTGCCGACAGTTGGCGGCCAAACACAAGAACTATCGTTGACATTCGGCGAGTCGCTGGCACTGATTGATCAGCGCGAGCGCGATCAAGACTATACTACTATCCAACTAGAAGGCGCGACCCAACCCCAACAATTGGTGTGGGCTTATAACTCGACCATCAATATCTTCGTCAATAAATCTAATTTTCAAGATGTCATTTATGCCATTCAAGACAACGTTAAACGGATAGAAGTCATCGAATTTCAATTCGTTAATTATGAAGCAGCACTTGGCTTGTCGAATGATCCCAGCCTGCGGATGGATCGCGCTTTGGTGAATACTGCTTTTGTCACTATTTTGGTGACGCTGGGACAAATGACAACCTCGTTGTTTGGCGGTTATGCGTTCTCGCGCATGAACTTTAGAGGGCGCGATGCGTTGTTTTTGGTCTATCTTGGCTCGATCATGGTTCCATTTGTAGTGCTGATTGTACCGATCTATCGGTTGATGACGGCGTTGGGGTGGGAAGATCATCTGGTGGCATTGATTGTGCCGTGGATTTTTACGGCTTACGGCACATTTCTCATTCGGCAGTTTTTCATCTCGATCCCTAAAGAGCTTGAAGAAGCAGCCTTACTAGACGGTTGTGGACGCTTCCGTATTTTATGGCGCATCTTCATCCCACTCAGTACACCAGCGCTAGCTACCCATGCCATCTTCACGTTTTTGTATGCGTGGAACAGCTTCTTGTGGCCGCTTATCATTATCAACTCTGGCAATAAAGATGATCAAGTATTGACACTGGCGCTGATCACGCTGGGAAATATTAATGCCGATAAACCCAATATTGTGATGACAGGCGCAGCCGTGATGATTCTGCCGCCGATGATTGTGTTTATTTTGGCGCAACGCTATTTCATTGAAGGTATCGCTACGTCTGGCCTAAAAGGGTAATATCATGGGGCGGAACAGGCTGTTTCGCCCTTTTTTGTATATCATTATTCGGTTTTGAGTGACATCAACCAGTGAACGAGGGACTTGATGACAACGGGTTGCGCCTATTATCCAGAGCATTGGCCAGAAAGTCGGTGGGCCCAAGATGCCCAAACAATGCGCGAGGCTGGACTGACCTATGTGCGCGTAGGCGAGTTCGCATGGAACAAGTTTGAACCCCATCAAGGGGTCTATGATTTTGAGTGGATGGATAAAGCAATTGAAATTTTAGCAGAGCAAGGGCTACAAATTGTGATGTGTACGCCTACCCCCACCCCGCCTGCATGGTTAACAACGCTGCATCCTGAAATTTGCCGCGTGCGCGAGGACGGTGTGCGGATTAGCCCCGGCGCTCGTCGTCATGCTTGCGCTAATGTACCGGCCTATCTCGACTACTCACGCCAGATCGCAGAAAAGATGGTCGAACACTATGGTAATCATCCGGCGGTAGTGGGCTGGCAGATTGATAATGAGTTTGGGTGCGGCGAGACCACACGCTGCTATTGTGACCATTGCCGCGCTGCGTTTCATAGCTGGCTACAAGAAACCTACAAGGACCTAGATACGCTTAATGCAGCATGGGGCACACAATTTTGGGGTATGGTCTATGCCGATTGGGCCCACATCCCCATCCCCGGCATCACTACCGAGCCACAAAGTCCATCTATGCGCCTTGATTATCGGCGTTTTTCGTCCGATAGCTGGGTGAAGTTTCAACGGATGCAAGCCGACTTGTTGCGGGCTGGCTCATCGGGGCGTTGGCTGACACATAATTTCATGATTCGTCATTGGTCGTTAGATTATTGGAAGCTGGGCCAAGACATTGATTTTATCTCTTATGACAACTATCCCCATGGTATGCGCGGCCCCGCCGAAACCGCCATGAATCTTGATTTGATGTGGTCGTTAAAGCGCCGACCGTTTTGGATTATGGAGCAACAGCCGGGCCCCGTAAACTGGCATCCCTATAATCCCCCTGTTCCCGATGGCCAAGTGCGGCTGTGGAGTCATCAGGGCTATGCTCATGGGGCAGAGACAGTGGTCTATTTTCGCTTTCGGGCCGCGCCCATCGGCCAAGAGCAGTATCATCGCGGCTTGCTGAAATGGAACGGCGAGAAAGATCGGGCTTTTTTTGAAGCGCAACAGTTTGGAGCAGAAACCGCTGCCCTGCCCCCACTGCGCCGCGCCCCTGCCAAAACTGCGATTGTATTTGATTACAACGATCTGTGGTCTATTGAGCTAGAACCGTATAATCGCAACTTCAGCTATTGGAACTTGGTGTATGAGATTTATGAGTCCTATTGGCGGCACAACATCCCTATTGAGTTTATCCCCCGCGATGCTGACAGTATAGCTGACTACGCGACGATCATTGTGCCCGCCGCCACGCTTATACACCCGCAGGAAGTCACCAACTGGCAGAAATGGGTCGAAAATGGCGGCCAGTTGATCATCACCTTCCGCAGTTTTACGCGCAATTTCTCGAATACCTCTACGATGGAAGACTTGCCCGCCGGCCTAACCGAGCTTATCGGGGCAAAAGTGAGCAGTTTTGATAGCTCGCCGCCCGCTGATTACAACGATTGGGGCAACCATCGCTTG
>CAZLPC010000041.1:636-12701 GCA_964561305.1 uncultured Anaerolineae bacterium | reverse complement strand
GGGCTGGGGCGTTTGCCCTTTGGTTTGTTGATGATGCCGATGTTGGCGCGTGGGCGTGTGGTTGGCGCAGTGATGATGTTGCGCTATCAGCAGACCTCTTTCACTGCCCGCAGCATCCAACGCTTGCAGTTTCCGCTAGATCAAGTGGCATTGGGCATAGATAGCCAGCGTTTGTTGGCCGAAACCCGCGCTCATCTTAGCGAGAGCCAATCGTTGCTAAAACTTTCTGAAATGGCCTCGCGCTATATGGACTTTCAAGACACCATTGATAATGTTCTTAGCCTGACCAAAGATATGCTTACTGCTGAAGCAATAGCCATTTTTACGTATGATCGCCAAGATAATTTGCTGATTCCCCTAAAGGCAGGCTTTGGCTTCGAGCCAGCGTTGTTTGAAACACAGTTTCAAGCCAACGCTGCTCGCAGCTTGCTAGCATTGGCGTTTAACAGTGGCCACCCCCAATATATCAATGCAGGCGATTTATCCACTGGCCCCGACCTGCAATTGATGAAGCACATTAATCTGCAAAATATTTTGGTTGCGCCATTGCGGGTGCAAGACGATCCGTTAGGTCTTATTTTGGTGGCCCGCGATAAAAGGTTGTTTAGCAATGAAGATGCCCGCCTGCTTACCGCTATCGGTAGCCATGTTGCCTCAGCATTGCGTAACTTTGACTATTTAATCCGATTGCGTTTGTTTCGCGGCTTGTCCGACATTGCTAATCGGGTTAGTAGTGAACTAGCCAGCGAACAGGTGTTGATTGCGGCGTGCCAAAGCATGGTGGGCGCTATCTCTGATGTTGAACATGCTGGCATTGTCATTATCGAACCCGATCAGATGCATGGGGTGGTCGTGGCAGAATATCCGCTGTTGGGTGCAATTGGGACACGCCTACAACTGAAGAGCTATGGATTGCACGAGCAAATGGTGGATATTCGAGGCCCTATTGTGGTGAACGATGTTGCCAGTGCCGAAGATATTTTGGGCCCTAATCATCAAGCTCTAACTGCGCTAGAAATTAAGTCATTGTTGGTTGTACCTTTAATTGTTCAAAATGAGATTATAGGCTCTTTGGGGCTAGATGCCAAAGAAACCCCACACCACTTTACAGAAGCCGAGATTGAGTTTGTGGGGGCGATGGCGGGCCAAATTGCGACGAGTATCCGCAATGCCCAACTGTTTGAGGAGCTTCAGCGCCGCACCAAAGAACTAGAAGAAGCCAACCGCCTAAAAAGTGAATTTTTAGCCAAAATGTCGCACGAGCTACGCACGCCCATGAACAGTATTTTGGGTTTCTCTGAGGCGATTTTGAACGGTTTATATGGTGGTTTAACCGACCGCCAAGCAGACCGTTTGCACCGCATTCGGCAAAGTGGGCGAAATTTGTTGGCACTCATTGACGATTTGCTTGATCTCAGCAAGATCGAAGCAGGGCGTATGGAGCTTTCTTTGCAGGCGTTGGATCTGCGCGAGGAAATTAATGGCTGCTTACAGATTATTGAGGCCCAAGCCTATCAAAAACACCTGTTATTAACACTAGACCACCCAGAGTCTGTGCTATTGGTAAAAGCGGATCGGTTGCGGTTCCGTCAAGTGATCAATAATTTACTGAGTAATGCGGTCAAATTTACAGAACACGGTGGGGTAACGGTGCATGTTTTGGCCGACGACCTGAAACAAATGGTAACAGTGGCGGTTATTGACACTGGCATTGGTATTCAAGCCGAACATCTAGAAATTATTTTTGATGAATTTCGACAGGCCGATGGCAGCACCACTCGCCGCTTTGGTGGCACAGGGCTGGGCCTTGCTATCTCGCGGCGCTTGGTCGAGATGATGGGCGGCCGATTATGGGTAGAAAGTGAATTTGGCAGTGGTAGCCGCTTCATTTTCACCATTCCTTACGCCGATCCTGCTTCAGTCTAGCAATTGGGCTAATAGTTGTTGCATGGTGGCAGTGGTTTGTGCAGGGGCATCTATAGGGAACAGGTGGCCGTGCTTCTCAAGAATAACTAGTGGAAAGTCGGGCCGTGTTTTTCGCCATAGTGCCACTGCTTCAGGTAAAAAAGTATCAGTAGCCCCACCTTGAATAGCGGCGGTGGGTACTTGAAGGTGCTTTAGCCACTGCCACCATCCGCGCAAAGAGTACATTGAAGTGGAATAAATTTGGGCCTCCCATTCGGGCGCATAGCGCAACTCAACACCACCATTCTCGGTTGGTTTGGTCAATCCTTCTATATAACTTAGTACAGCCTCGTCCGACCACGCCTTAAATAACGCCCTTGACCGAAAACGCTGGTATGCTTCTTGATGGTTGGCCCATTTACGCTTGCGCCGCAGTGCCATCTTGACCAATGGAATTTGGGGGTGTGGCAACCATTGGGGAATAGCCGTCATTATGCGAATGAATTTGCGCGGAAATAACACCGGATCGAGCATAATCAACGCCGAAAATAAGTCGGGGCGCTTTAGTGCAGCAAATAAAGAGGCCGTGCCACCCATGCTATGCCCTACACCAATCACACCTTTTAGCCCGTGTTTGTCAAGCGCGGCAATGAGATCATCGCCCAAGATGCGCCAGTTGTCGAAATCAGTATATGCTGGTGGCGGATTCCATAACGGGCGTGCCGGAAAGCTGATGACTTGATGGGTATGTGTAAAATGGCCCGCCAATTCACGATAGACTTCTGGTGGAAATCCGTTGGCATGTGCAAGGTGTAAAATAGGCTTGCCGCTGGCATCGGGGTTAAAATCATAGCGGTGCATGGCTGAGTATCCCTATGTTTTGCTGCTTATCAAATCAAAATTTGATTATAGCCATAAACCGCTAGCCTGCCCAAAATCCTTGTGTATACAAGATGGCATACATGCCAAACAATAACAAGCTGATGATCGTCCATACTCTATCAAATACAGGGTTTTTGCCCCACCGCGCCAACACCATAAACATCGGAACCACAATAAGCACATAACGGTTTTGACTGACCAATTGGCCTGTGCCAAGTGGCAACCAGATGGCAGCCAATCCGTATAACGCCAAGCCCGGATGCCATTTCCACTCGCGGATGCTAAGGGCAGTGGCAAACAATGTCAACCCTAAGTCTAGGCCCACCGCCACCAGCCCGGTTGCGTTTGTCCCCATCCATGCAAGCTGCTGAATGAAGATGCATAGCGCCAACGGGTGTAAAAAATAGCGCCCAAAGTCTTCTTGCGCCTCAAAGGTGTTTAGCCCTTGGCTCTGCAACCATGCGTTAAAGCCTAAAAAGGTCAAAATTGGGAAGCTAATAGGAAGCAGGGTATGACGCGGTAACGCTTCGCCCCGCCACCATAGATCGAGCCAGACGGCAGCCATCGGAAAAAAGAGCAATACCCCGGTGGGGCGCGTAATGGCTGCAAAAATAGCCACTAATCCCGCTAGCCACAGTTGTCGTTGATAAGTGAAAACAAGCGCCAATAGACTAACAGCCAGATAAGTAGATTCGGTATACAGTTGGCCCATAAACATGGCCGTAGGAAAAATAAGTACATAGAAAGTGCCGCGCCATGCCGCTTCTGATTCTAAGCGACTTTTTAAAAAGGCGTGCAATAATACGGTTGCCAACGCCGACATCGCTGCTGACACAATAACCCCGGCCCACGCCATCCGATCATCCCAATTGGCGTTGGGCCACAGCCAGCGCAAAACCAACTCGTCGGTTAGGCGCATCAATACGGGATATCCGGGAAAAAAGGTCGCCAACGAAATATCGGCATAGCCGTTTTGGGCGATCTCGACATAACGCCAACTATCCCACCGCGCATGAAACCAACCACCTGCCGAAGGGCCGTCTACCTCGCCACCTGTCATCTCACTTGTCCAAGAATAAGCATAATCAGGCTTGGCCAGATCGAAGCGTACCCAGATGGTATGCTGAAATGCAATTAGGGCCATATACCAGCCCAGCCAAAGCAATAATGCAGAGCGCCAATGGGGTGTTAAGGTCATTGTTTAGGTTCTCGTTGTGGTAGAATCACTATACATCGTCTTGTAGTGTAACGGGAATGAGCAAGCGAACCAACCATGAGTTTTAAGCGATTCTAATGGCTGTATAGAAGGACACAAATCCATGCATACTGAACAACTTGCTTCTAGTAATTTTTATGAGTATTTGCCGTTGGTTTATGATGCGGTGGGTTTGTCGGATTATGCGGCCAACAGAACGGGTGTGTATTTAGAATTTATTCAAGTGAATGGCTGGTTGGGGCGGCGTGTTTTAGAGTTTGGCTGTGGCACAGGGGTTTCTGCCGAGTTTTTTATTGGCCTTGGCTTTATGGTACACGGCATAGACCTTAGCGAAGGGATGCTAGCAATTGCCCGTAGTCGCTTTGAAGGTATGGAAGTTCATGCCGAATTTGAAGCGGCCGACATTCGTACCTATAAACCCTCACAAGCTGCTTATGATTTGGTGCTGGGCCTAGATGTGATGAATCATGTCAATACTATTAAAGACCTTGAAGGCGTTTTTAGGCGGGCCAACTATGCTTTAGTAGAAGGGCGGATGTTCTTGTTTGATCTACATACGGTCTATGGATTTTCCCAATTGGTGGCTCGTCATCCTACCCAAGTACTCTTCAAAAATCCCAATACTTTTTTAGCAGTAGAGCATGACTTTGATTATGACCTATCGGCATTGATGCAAGCCTATACTTTGTTTTACACTTCATCACAAGGTGTATTGCAACGGTATGAAGAGCAACATGTTTTGCGGGGTTATGCCTTGCGGAACGTGTATTCGTTGCTAGAGCGCACTGGTTTTGCCGTGCGCCATGCTATAGACACCCAGACTTTTCAGCAAGTGGATAGCAAGCATCGGGCCGAGCGCATTTTGATTGCTGCCGAAAAAGTCCACACTTTTACCCAACAACAAGGATAAACACATGACTGAAACGCTCGTTGTAGAGCATGTGCATAAGCACTATGGCGGCCACCATGCCGTAAATGATCTTAGTTTTACGGTAGCACAAGGCGAGATTTTCGCAATTTTAGGACCGAACGGGGCGGGCAAAACCACCACTATCCGCATGATCCTTGACATAATCAAGCCCGATCAAGGCCATATTGCTGTATTGGGCGGCCCTTTTACTGAGGCAACTAAATCCCGCATCGGCTATTTACCCGAAGAACGCGGTTTGTATAAAAATGTGCCTCTCATCCAATTGCTGCGCTATTTGGGACAACTGAAGGGCATGGATGGCAAAGCTGCTGAGCAACAAGCCCTGTATTGGCTAGAGCGCGTGGGCCTAGAAGTTAATGTTAAAAGCAAAGTTAGCACCCTTAGTCGCGGGATGGCACAAAAAGTCCAGTTTATTGCTACTATTTTGCATAAGCCGGCCTTCATCATTATTGACGAGCCATTTAGTGGGCTTGATCCGGTTAACACACAACTGATCAAAGACATCATCTATGAACTGCGCCAAGATGGGACAACCATCATGATGTCTACCCATCAAATGCAACAAGTTGAGACAATGGCCGACCGCATGTTAATGATCTCTAAGGGGCAACGCATGTTGTATGGCAAAGTGGACGATGTGCGCCAAAAATATGCCAAAAACGCAGTGTTGGTAGAAGGCACGGGCGATTGGGCGGCGCTGCCCGGCGTAGCCAGCATAGAGATCCAACACAACCGCGAGGTTGTGTTGCACTTACAGCCCGATGTCAGCCCCGACCAAGTGATGGCAGCAATGGCGACCAATCCTAACTATATCGTTCAACGCTATGAATTGGCTATTCCCGGTCTTGATGAGATTTTTATAGAGGTGGCCCAAAATGGTCACATCTAGGCTGTGGATTATTACACGGCGTGAATATCTGACCAACTTTCGGCGGCCTATTTATCTGTTTACTGCTTTCGGGATGCCGCTTATTGTGGGGGTGATACTCTATATTGTGTTTAGTGTCATCGCTGATTCAGAAACCAACCTCTCGGATTTTGAAGCGGTGGGCTATGTAGATCTATCTACTGATGCTGTATTAGCCAATATTGAACCTGATGCGCGGTTTGTGTCTTATATAGACGTAGCAAGCGCCCAGACGGCGCTTAGCTCCAATGAAATTGATGCCTATTTTGTGGTTTCGCCCGATTATATGATCAATGGGGGCCAAATTGACTTTTACGCGCCCACTGACAGTCTGCCCTCGGCCCTGAGCGATGAGATTAATGATTTAATGATTGCGGGCCTTAAGACTCAATTGCCGACTGATGATCCCATTGCACAATTGGATGATCCGTTTACCATTGCGCGCTTTCGTATCCTTAGCGATAACAGCAGTTTTAGTGATTTGTCTGATTTTCTGGCGCGTTTTCTGACACCGTTTGGGTTTGCCTTTTTTATGTTCACTACCATCACCATTACGGCTCAATTTTTGATGAGTGGAGTGGTCGAAGAAAAAGAAAACCGCATGATGGAAATATTGACCACCAGTTGCACCGTTTATGATTTGTTGTGGGGCAAAATGTTGGGCTTGGGCGCAATTGGCCTCACCCAAGTGCTGGTTTGGACGGTTTTTGGTAGCATCTTGGCGGCAATTCAGACCGATGTGGGAGATTTTATTAGTGCTTCAGGCTATGGATTAACCCAATTGGGGCAGTTTTTGGGCCTATATGTGCTGGCTTATCTGTTGTTTGCTGGGTTTGCCACCAGTGTCGGCGCAATTTTTACAGCCGAGCAAGAAGCACGTCAATTTGCTATGGTCTTTAATTTGATAGCAGTCTTGCCGATTGCTTTTATCGCCACATTTTTTTCATCGGGGAGTATTGTGGCTGTTATTTTTTTGCTGATTCCTCTAACTGCGCCCGTTTCGATTTTAATGGTGTTGGCGTATGGCACAGTTTCGATGGGCTGGGTCTATCTTAGCCTTGCCATTCTCATCATCAGTGTTATGGTGGTGATGTGGGGTGGGGCGCGGCTGTTTCGTGCTGGCATGTTGATGTATGGCCAACGCCCCAATATGCGCCAAATTTGGCAAGCCCTACGTTATGGCACAACCTAAGTAACTAGCTGGTTTGGGCGGCCCATAGCGTATAGCCTTTACCGATGTTGTGTGGGCCGCTGTCGGTTAGTTCGGCACAAAAACCTCTCATACCATGTAGCAAAAATTGTAGATTCTCTTTGATGACTTGGCGTTCTTCAGTAACATCGTGTTTGCCCATACAAAACGCAGTGAACGGCTCGCAAGGGTCTATAACAGTCACGCCATTCATCACAATACGCTCACCGGTTGGACTTTCTAAAGCCACCCCATGTACAAAATCATCTAGTGTCCACATTTTATCGGTTTGGACAATCATGTTTTCGCCCGCAATCCCTACAGACAAATGTGGGCCAAAACGTGCTTGCATTTGGTCATAATGGCTAGTAAAGCCAAACGAAATACCGTTGTTTCCCCGACTGCGCGACTGGGGATGATGAGTGCCATGTACATCGTATACAGTTTGGCCATCAATATCAGCTAGAATCCCTTCTGGTGTTAAGGTGATGCGCTCTACTTCTGTCAGGCAACCTTCGGGCGTGTAAATGCGCGGTTTATCCCCTAGTTTCATAGGGCGTACTTGTACCTGCACCAACACCACTTCACCAATTAACACCCACTGTAGTTCAGTCATGGTTATATCCTTCTTCAATGATAGGTAAAAGTAAATCTTGAATATCAGCTAGGGTATTGACACGCACCAGCGCATGGCGCAATTGGGCGATGCGCTCATCGTGTGCCACGAATTCATCAAAATATTGGTGCAAGCGCCCGCGTAACTCTAGGATTGAAACTGTCTCGTTGTCATAGTCGCTGGTTTCGACCATTACCCGCGCATGATCGAGGGCAGCTTGGGCGCGGACAGCCATTGACGGGGTAGCTAGTGCTTCACCTGTGCGGAGTTTATGCGCGATTTCCTTAAATAGCCACGGATGGCCGGCTGCTGCTCGTCCAATCATCACACCGTCACAGCCTGTTTCACTTAACATCTTAAGCGCGTCGTTGGCCGTATGCACATCGCCATTGCCCAATACAGGGATAGAGCGCACGGATTCTTTAACCCGACGGATAATTGACCAATCGGGCGGGATAGGCCGAAAACCTTGTTTGGCATAGCGCCAATGTACAGCAATGAGCTTAACGCCCACATCTTCGGCGGCGCGGGCAAAACTGATAGCGGTTGGTTCACCCAGTTCATACCCTGCCCTAACTTTGACCGTTACAGGCACATCTACAGCTTGCACCACAGCTTCTACCACCGCAGTAGCATTGCAAACATCGCGCAAGAGTCCCGCTCCGCCACCTTTTTTAGCCACCTTAGGAACCCAACAGCCCATATTAATGTCAATGATGGGTGCGCCGGCCTCGACCAGAATTTGGGCTGCATCGGCCATCATTGCCGGATCGTTGCCGAAAATTTGTACTGCAAATGGAAATTCTACGTCGGGCTGCCAATCGAATTTGAAGCGGGCCCGCCGATGATGTTTGCTGGTCAAAATAACGCTGCTCAATAACTCGGTACAGACCAAGCCACAATCCTCGCCAGAATGTACCCGCGCCAGCCGTCTGAAAGCATAATTGGTCATGCCGTCCATAGGCGCAAGCGTAAGTGGGGTTTTGATTTCAATATCGCCTATGAAAATGGGTTGCAGCAAGGCGGCGCTATCAATGGCTGTTGATGTTGGTGCAGTCATGCGTTTGTGGCCTATATCACTTTTTATTGAAAGGGAATTTACTTATTATGCTGAATGGTGGGTGTTTTCGTCAAGCGTAATACTAGCACCAATGGCTTTGGATCGGGGGTATGAGGGTGGATAGGCTCAATTATTCCTGATATTTGTAAAGCAGCTGCGGTGGCCGCTTCAAAATAGTCAGCATAACTATGGATATAATGCTCTATGGCATAGAGCTGGCCATTGGGTGCAGTAAAAGTGCGTTGTGCGCCGCCCCATGCCAAAATGGGATGAAAATCGCTGATTAAGGCGACACCATTTGGACGCAAAACCCGACTGATCTCTAATAGGGCTTGCTGCATGGCAATTTTGGGTAAATGCCCCACGGCTAGACCACATAACACCACATCCACCGACATCGTAGATAGAGGGAGGGCAATCATGCTGGCTTGAATGCGCGTTGGCAGCTTGGCTTGCTTTAGCATAGCGGCACTATCGTCTATACCGATGACAGATGTTGCACCGTTGGCCAGCGCCCATTGTCCCCAACGCCCTGTGCCACATGCCACGTCAAGTATGGTTTGGCCTTCTAATGGTGGCATCATTTTTAAGATAGCATCGTGCTCGGCTTCCATCAGTATATTGTGCGGTGTTGGAGCATAACTAGATGCCCATTGGGCATAAGCCTGTTGGCTTGTCAAAGTTTGTAAAGGGTGTTGGTTTAGGTATTTACGAAATTTTGTAAAAAGTTGCAAATTATCACGTCTCGGCCATTATTTGCTGGTAGAATATCTTTAGAAACAGTTTAGCATACTCGCTTATTGATTGTAATTATCGTACTCAGGTTATCGCTGTGGAAAAAATTCATGAACTCAATCATTATCCGTAACCTTGCTGATCAAGTTGATAAAACAGTTGTTGGAGGCCAATGGATTCGGTATGTTTATGCAGCGCTAGAGCAATCGAATGCTGTTGCTGCCGAAGAGATTCAACAATGGCTAGACCTGTTTAACCAAACGTTGCACCCCCAACGTGCACTTACTATTGATGAGATAGCTGCACAATCTTATCCGCATGAGGCGTTTTGGATAGCTTATCATTATGCTAGCCAACTGTGTACCGATGTAAACCGCTTTAACACCAACCTTGCAACCATTATTGTTGCTGATCATCGTGTGGCAGTATGGCGCAGGCTGTTGCCCAAATCATTCATTTATCAATGGTTGGTTCCACAACTAGCCCCGCTTACATTTACTGTATTACAAGTCAATGCCCCTAATGTGCGTACCATTAGCCTAAAGTGGGAAATTTCACCTGCCTTTATGCAAGTTCATCCCGATAATCAGGGTTTTTATATGCAAGACATGCGCTTGCTATTGGGTACGCTTGCCCAACACATAGACCAACACTTATCTGGCTCAGAGCCACTTATTGTTGAAGGCGAAGTGGTGGATGAAGAAGCCTATTTTGAATGGCAACTGACATGGCGTGAAAACACACAGGCCTCGCGTCGCATTGGGTTAGGGGTGGGCGTGGCCTTAAGTCTATTATTGCTGGTGGCTATTGTTGGTGGTGCTTTGCCTGTTGCCAGTTTGTTGGTGGCATTGTTGCCGATGTTGGCTGGGGCTGTATGGTGGCTTTTCTTACGCCAGCAAGAACAGTCGGGCAACTATATCTATGAGCAGCGCGATATCATTCAGCGTACCGAGTCGCAACTAGAGACCTTGCGTTATGTCTATCAAATAGATCGAGAACTAAACAATGTCATCAGCACACGCCGTGTTAGCTCGTTGTGGTTAGATTGGGGTATTCGGCTGTCGTTTGCCGATTCTGGCCGAGTGATGCTGGTGGATGAGCGCGAAGAAGCCCTAGAGTTGGTCGCTACTTATGGTTATGACCAGAATTATCTAAACAATTTGCTTGAAGAAGGCAAACGCCATAGTTGGCAGAAGGGCATTACGGGGCGGGCCGTGCGTACCGCCAGCACTATTTACGTTGCCAACACCCTAGATGATGAGCATTTTTACCCTTTTTCCCCACAAACGCGCTCTCAATATACTGTACCCATAAAGCGTGGTAACAAAGTAATTGCGTTGTTGTCTTTAGAGAAAAATATTCCTGATGGCTTTTCTGTAGTCGAGCGAGCACGGGTGGCCCAGTTATGTGATCGGGCTTCGGTGGCTATGTTTAATGCCAGCCTGCTGCGCGAGGCTGAGCAAGAACGCCAAAAGCTGAACGCTATTTTATCCACTACTGCCGATAGTGTGATCGTGACAGACGCAGAGCATCGGTTGGTGTTGGTGAATGCCAGCGCCCGCAGCGTTTTTGGATTAGATACCAATACTGATATGGTTTATGAACCACTGGAAACCATTTTTGCTGATACCCCGATTATCGAGATGTATCGAGCCGGTCTTTCGGCAGAGAATATATTTACCCAAGAATTTGATGTGAATAACGCTTCGTTTCAAGCCTTTATGCTGCCAGTCGAAGACGTGGGCTACTCGTTGGTGTTGCACGACATTACACTCTTTAAAGAGATTGATAAGCTGAAGAATGATCTGGTAGCGACGGTATCGCACGACTTAAAGACTCCTCTTAGTGCCATTAAGGGTTATATTGGCTTGGTTGAAATGACCGAGAAAATTAGCGAGCGCGGCACACTATATGTTGATCGGGCCAAAAAAGCCGTAGAGGACATGACCAACCTTATTGATGATCTGCTGAATGTGGCACGGATTGACGCGGGAATTAAACTAGAGCGCGAACTCCGCTCGATTTATGACTTGGTGAACGATGTGGTCGAAAAATATCGGATCCTCAGCGATAAAAAACACATTCAAGTTGCTATTGAAATTCCTGACACATTGCCAGCCGTTTATGTAGACCCGTCACGCATTACGCAAGTCATTGGTAATTTACTCAGTAATGCCATCAAATATACCCCTGATGAGGGGCGGGCGTGGGTCGGGGCGCGGTCGGATACCGAATTTGTTTATATTGACGTGCATGATACCGGTATCGGTATTCCAGAATCAGCTATTCCGACATTGTTCGACAAGTTCACCCGCGTACCCGGTGAAGGCGAAAAGCAAGAAGGGACAGGCTTGGGTTTATATATCGTCCGCAAATTGGTCGAGGCGCATGGTGGCGAGATCAGCGTAAAGAGCAAATCGGGTGAAGGGTCTACCTTTACCTTTAGTGTTCCGTTGCAAATGAATGGTGGCAGTGAACATGTGGTCATTACATGACCTCGTGACGCGGGTCACGCTGCAAATGGTTTTGTTAATGGTGTTTTTTTCGGTGGTGCAGCTTGTCCGCCTAAAGCCTGTTAACAAAGCCTACTTTACGGGGGTGTTATTTAGCGGTGGCTTGGTGGC
>CAZLPC010000041.1:0-626 GCA_964561305.1 uncultured Anaerolineae bacterium | reverse complement strand
GGCGTTGTGTGTATTATTGTCACTAGTGGGGTTGATAGTAGCACCAAGCGGCGGCCCTAGTGCTCTAAACATTGCCTATTGGATGGTGGCAATTGTTATTTTACCAGCCATGTTTTACCTCGAACGCCAAACCGACAATCAAGTGCTGGCCTTGCGGCTTTATAGTATTGGCTTCGTGATTTTGCTAATCACGGTGTATCGGGCAGTGGCAGTGATCGAGTAATAGTTTAGCGTCTTTCTACCGTCCACACGATCACCCATAGCCCATTGTGGGGCCGTCTGAAGCGGGCAATTTCTTGCCACACTAGTGCAGGGTGTTCAAACGGCACTAGCGGTATTTCGAGTGTCCTGCGGTGTTGCTCTATTATCAAATAAAGCGGTGCGTTGTCGGAATGATTGAGTGCTAGTGTGGTGGCGGCTTGCCACATGGGGCCATTTACTGTGCCGTCATAGTCTTTGTCGCCCACGTCACCATCTAATACACATACCCAGTGTACTTGTGGCACAACATATAAATCCATAAAAGGGCACATTTGCGCGACCATCATCACCATCACATCACCTTGTGATCCGCGCTGACCGTTGGCTTGCAAATAATAGAGCGCGTCGCGCAGTCCATATCCGTT
>CAZLPC010000040.1:0-13088 GCA_964561305.1 uncultured Anaerolineae bacterium | reverse complement strand
CCTTGCCACATACGATCATAGCTATTGAAGCGTGAGAAAACAATGCTATCAGCGTCTAGTGCCTCTAATAAAATTTCAGCCGTATCTTGAAGTAGTTGCTCAATACTCACACTATCCCGCAAAATTTCAGCCATCAAATTTGCTGCGGCGGTCTCGCGCAAGCGGCGCTGGGTTTCGGTAAACAGTCGGGCATTTTGCAGCGACACCGCGATTTGGTTGGCTAGGGTCGTTACAGAGCGCAAGTTCATGTCACTGAATGCGCCAATTTTATCGTCTTGAATGTCTAGCACGCCCAAGACCTCATCACCCAGTAAGATCGGAACTGATAGTTCTGCGCGGGTTTCGGGCAACAGGGGGTTCGGCAAAAAGTCTGTTTCACCAGACACATCGTTGGCAACAACAGATTGCTTGGTGCGGGCAGCGCGGGCCACCAAACTGGTGGGGTTGTTGATGACAATATTATGTCCAGCTGAAACCATGATGTCGCCTGATGTGCCAGAGCCAGCCACCAATGTCAAACGATTGGTATCGGGTACATACACATAGATTTGAGCATGATAACGGTTAAGTCGCTCGCGGGCGAGGTTGGCAAAACGCTTCAGCAAGGCTCCAGACTCATCTAGCGAACCACTTAAAGCTGTAATTTCAGCTACCACTTGCATTTCAGCAGCGCTTTGACGGGAGTTATCTAGCGAGATGAAACTATCTACCAATGAGGCAACTTGGGAGCCAATTAGGCGCAGATAGCGTTGTTCTAGTTCAGAGAATGTGTGCGGCTCTGTCCACAGAACCAACAAATTCCCCAACCACCGATTACCAGTTACCAATGGGACACTGGCTAATGCGACAACGCCCCATGCGTCGAACCGTTCGATCACCAAATCGGACCAACTTTGTTCGTGGGTATTGATATTGCTAATCAGCAGCACAGCTTGTGGATTGTCGCTTAACATAAAGAAGTCAAATTGTGTCTTCGTGCCCACTTTTGTGAGCGGAATATCCAAATCGCCAACACCAGCAACAATGTTCATATACTCGGGCTGGCCATCTAGCCCGAACTGAAGCAGATTAAGCGTTACAGCGTTTGCACCGTTTTGGAGCATAGGTTGAGCAAATGAGTCCAAAACTTCGTCATAAGACTGAGCAACAGACAGCGTTTGGCTAGTTTGATACAACAGTGCAGCTTCTTGCAAGGCGATTTGCGTCTGCTCGAATAATTGTGCGTTAGAAAGCGCCACCGCAAGCTGTTCTACTAACGTGGTTTGTACCTGTAAGTCTTCGTCGCTGAAACGGTTCACATCGCTTGATTGTACGTCAAAAACCCCCAATAACTCACCGCGTGCAAGCATCGGAATCGCCATTTCAGAACGGGTATTGGGGAGCAAGGGGTTGGGCAAAAAGTCTGGCTCTAATGTGATGTCGTTACTGATAACACCTTGTTGGCTGCGGGCAGCACGGGCGACCAAGCTGTTTTGCTGATAATAGCTGATGCTGTGATTACGGCTCACCATAATTTTGCCGACTTCGCCAGCCCCTGCGGCCAATACTAGACGTTCGGTTGTACGATCCAACACATACACATGCACATGATATAGGCTAAAGCTCTGTTTGGTCAGTTCTACGACAGAGGCCAGCAATTCGGTGGGGTTAAGGGTACTGGCGGCACGGGCACTTACCTCTGCCACCAGTGCTAACTCGCGGGCGCGGGTTTCGGTTTCATCAAATGTCCGCAGTTGTTCGATAGACTGTGCCACCCGTGCTGCCACATCTTCAATAAGGCGCAACTCATCCGGCGACCACTCTTTTTGTTCGGTCTCGCTAACAACAATGTTGCCAATTTGCTGAGCACCCAACCGAATCGGCACCACTGCCTGAGAGCTGGTATTGATAGCGTGCATGGTGGTTTCAGATTCTTCAAGGAGCTTGGGGGTTTCTAGGTCATAGATATAACCCAAGCGTTGACCACGCCCTACACGTCCTAAATAGCCTTCCCAGTTTTCGCGCACCAAGCGGCGGTTTAGCTCATCGGCGCGTTCAATGGCGGCTTGCACGTTTTCGAACGCGGCATTACTACGCAAAATACCCGCAATTTGTGTTGCCATCGCCTCAAATACAGATATATTTTCGTTATTAAATGTATCCGGCTCGATGGCTTGCATATCTAGCACACCCAACAATGTGTTGCCGATGGCCAAAGGAATAGCTAGCTCTGAGCCTGTTTCTGGTAACAGTGGGTTGGGCAGATGAATGTCGCTCTCTTGGGTGTTAGCAACCAAAACCGGACGAACGGATTGCACTGCCCGCGACACAATCGAGGTATCGTTCATATCGAGGCGGTGGTTTTGCTTCAACAGTCGGCTACCGACTTGTCCAGTGCCCGCCCGCAAAGTAGCAAACCGTTGTGCTTCGTCTAGCAAGTACACTTGCACATAATAGAGGTCAAAACGCTCTCGAATGGTATTGACCATATTCGGCAATAATTCGGGATCGTCGGCAATCGTTGTTACCAAGCGTCCCACTTCAAGCGTTGCTTCTAGACCGCGCAAACGTTCAGCCACCCGATCCTCAAGTGTACTCACTAATGTTTGTACTTCTTGGGCCATAGTGTTGAAGGATTGCCCCAACACCCCCAACTCAGAACGGTCGCTGACACTTACGCGGGTTTCATAGTCATGCGCTTTTGTTAACTGTGTGGCAGCTTCAGTTAGTTGTTGCAATGGCATTGTGATGCGTTGGGCAAACAAGACGGCTATCACCAACATCGCCAATAAAATGGCTAACGAAGGTAAAATAATAGAATTAAGTGCACTATTGGCGGCGGCATACACCGTTGCTTCATCCTCAAACACCACCACCGACCAACCTAAAGCTGATATCGGTTCAATATCAGAGGCTAAGGAATTAACAACCGCAACCGATTGTCTGCCATTTTCATCTTCAATAGTGCTAATATCGCCAACAGCAGGCAGGTTTTCGAGGCGCTGGCCAATAAGGCCCAAATTAGCACCCAGCACAATAACCCCATCTGCATCTACCACAAAGCTGCGGGCAGCATTATCTTCAAAACTAATCACTCCCAACAATGTTGTCAGGTCATAACGGGTATGTAAAACGCCGATGGCGCGGCCACCACTCTCAATAGGTATAGCGATGATTAGGCTTTGTTCAATGTTTTCTGCTTCGTCTGGCAGATCACTTGTTTCTAGAACTTGTGTGTTGTTGGCAATGTAAATTGCACCAGTGCCGTTATTCCAAGCACCAATCCAATCTAAATTTGCACTATTGGTATAACCATCAAAATAAGCTGTGGTAGCTACCACAGCACCAAACTGATCGGTCACATAAATCAGGGGATAGCCGGGCACTTGTGCTGCAAATTCTGATAGAGAGCGACTGGCTGAACGGCCTAAAATACCCGTCGTAAAAGAAGAGTCGGGTGTCCAGCTACCAGCTTGAACCCTCAAAAATTCGCCAATGTCGGCTTGCACTTCAAACTGAAGATCGTAGCTTGCGTTTTGACCAATGACAGCGTTTTCGACGACTTCGTTATTACCCAATAGTTGTAGCAATCGAATCTGGTTTTCTAGGGCTAGTTCTATGTCTTGGCTTTTACTAGCCACCAAAGCACGGTTGTCGGTTTCGGCTTCCTTAATTAGCTCTGCACGAACCGTTAAGGCGCTTGCTACTTGCGTGATCCCAACCGCTAAAACCACCATGACTACTAGCATGAGCAATATTTGGGTGCGAAGCGAGTATAGGTTTAGTTTGCTCGTTAATGCTTTCATAGGTATCAATCTTTTCTCTCAAAATAAATCCACATTGGGGACAACCTACGAGTCAGTGTCTTTTAACTGAACTTCGATAACAGTGTGCGGCACGCGCAAAGCTCGCCCCAATTCGCGGGCGGCAGTCTTTAACACATCATCTAATGTGTTGGCACTTTGTACGGCTTCGGCAATTTGATTTAGAGCCAAGTCGTGGCGGCTTTCGCGGGTTGCTGATTCAAATAAACGAGCATTTAAAATGGCATTTGAGAGTTGTAGTGCCAACACCTCAAGAATAGCAATAAACCGCTCAGTAAAAAGGCCGCTACGATCACTTTGTAAGTCCATTATCCCAATAAACTGATTACGGGCAATGAGAGGAATAGCTAATTCGCTGATCGTATTGGGGAGCAACGGATTAGGCAAGAAGTTGGGAGACGTAGTTGTATCACTAGTTAATATTGTTTTTTGATCACGAGCAGCTTTGGCAACGATACTACGTGCGTTTTTCAAAGCAATTTGATGTTGACTGGCCAACATTTGACGGCCCACAAAGCCCGCCCCCGCCGCCAACTTAAGTTGATCGCCATCTAGCAGATAGAACTGAGCATGATAGACCTCAAAGCGCTCTTTGGTTAGGCTGGCAACCGCTTGCAATAAGCGATTACTTTCTAATAAGCTGGCAGTTTGCAAGTTCACATCAATGAGGGTTTGTAGGTCGTGCGTTGCTGATTCGATACGACTTTCGAGGTCCGTCAAAGCTGCATCTAGCTCTGTTGTCATAGCATTAAGCGAGCGGCTTAATGTGCCAATTTCGTCAGGGCGATTGGCATAGCGCGAACGTATCGAACGGTTGCCCGCCGCCACTTGTTCGGCAACCTGTGTAAGCTCTAGTAATGGACGAATACCATACTGCACACTTATAGCGCCAATAATGACCAAGACAACCAGCACAACCAGCGTGGTTCGTACCACGCGGTTTGTCGCATCAGCAATTGGTTGAAGCACGACCGACTCATCACGAATATCGCCCAGCACCCAAAAATAATTGGCTCCGGGGGGTTGAATGCGTGTAAAATAGACCAATTGGTCGTTCTCGGAAAAACTACTGAGTTCTAAAGCTCCTAAAAAGTTAGTAACAGCATCTTCTGAAAAGCGATCTTGAATGCGGGCCCCAGCCGTGCCCCCAATAGTTTCGATATCGGGTTCAAAGCCAAAAGTGAGGAGTGGGTTTTCAGAATTTTTTAAGTAATACCCATTTTCATCTATCAGAAAAGCAGTCGCGTCAGTGGCGCTGATCTGGAGTAAGTCTAGCAAATTTTGCGCCAATAAGTTGGTAACAACCACCCCAGCCAGTACTGGTGTTTCTCCGCCAGCACGCTCAACATAAATAGGCACACCATAGCGCAGTGTTGGCACTGCTGTGCCATCGGTCAAGGTTCCTTCTAGTGTAGGGGGTGAGCCTTCGCGGGTTAGTTCTAGGCGCGATACAAAGATGCCACCCACGGGTTGGGCTGCTGTCAAGATAAAATATTCTCGATCATCTTTACTGGTTAATTGTGATTGTGGTAGGACATTTGCCGTTTGACCATCAAAGGCAATTTGGACAACTTCAAAACCCGTTGCATCTAAAAAGTCCACTTGATTATAGAGCCGACGTGCACCTGAAAACGCTAAAAAATCTTGCTCGACCCGCGCACGTTGTTGGGCAAGGGCCTGTGGGTTTGGATTGGACTGTATCAATAGTTCGGCTAATTCTTGGACACTTGCCAATCCACTTAAAAAGCGAATATCTTGTTCAAGGTTATTCACAAATCCTTGAATTTGCAGGCTTTCGAGTGCAATAAATTGGGCTTCAGTTTCTTCAACATTATCCTCAATATCAGACTGCCATGCAGGTAGAATTTGTAGGACCACCAAACCCACCGCCAGCAAAATAAGCACTGTTAACGCCAATATTAGCTGTAAGCGTAGGTTGCTTCTAATCGGATTCCGCAAAATATTCATAGTCTATTTTCCCCCCGCACACTCACATTATTCATCGGCTGATGCAGTGTCTAGTTGCAATTCAATAGCGGTATATGGCACACGCAATGCCTTGCCAAGTTCGCGCACGGTCACTTGCAAAATATCATCCACAGTCGAGGCTTGCTGAATACTGCGATTAATATTGCCCAATGCACGTTCATGGGCATTTAGCTGTTGAAGCGATGCAAACAAGGTTGCTGTATTAAGGGCCACCGCAATTTGGCCCGCCACAACCTCTAAAATATTGACAATATCTGGCAAAAAGTAGCCGCGTTGATCACTTTGCATATCCAAAACACCCAACAGTTGACCGCGTGCCATTAGGGCCACTGCAAATTCGGCTTTGGTGTTGGGCAATAAAGGATGCGCCAAAAAGTCAGAGGCTTGTGTGACATCGTTGGCCACCACACTTCTAAACGAACGCCCCGCCCGTGCCACAATACTGTTGGGATTGTTGAGGGCGATGCTACGTCCTTCGGCGGCCATTAGTTCGCCAATGTAGCCAGCTCCTACCACAAGGTTTAGCTGGCCCGTGGCTTGGTCATGAAGATATATATGGGCATGATAGAGGCCAAAACGCTCCTGCAGTAGGTCTGCTACGTCTTGCAACAATTGCGTAGGGTTTAAGACCGATGTAATGCTACTGCTGAGGTCTACGACAGCTTGCAAGTTGCGGCTTAAAAATTGTGCCGATTGTTGGGTTGCTAACAGCTGCTCATCGCGTTTAATGAGTGCTTGCTGGGCTGAGGCCAAGTCTTGGCTATTTTGTTTCATCTGCAAACTGGCAGGCCGCATTATATAAAGCAATACTGCAAGCAATACTGCTATGGTTGTGCCAAACACAACCGTGCTAAGGGGTGCAAGATTTTCGGTGCGATTTTCAGATTCTTGATTGTATTGGAGCACAATGCGGTTCATACCGCCTAAGAACGCGCTTTCGTTGGTCAAAATAATGTCAGCATACACAGCTGGTTCAGAGGACAAGCAGGTGGCAGAAGGCGTAGCATCGCCACTTAGGGCTACTAGGCAACGCCCGGCATTTAACATAGCCTCATAGGTGGGCTGAATTTGTGAGTAGAATTCGTTGATGGTATCAGAGTTTTGGCTGAAGCGTAGATCTTCATGAGATTGTTGCCAGCTATCAAGGGCGGCCGAAAGTTCGGTTGCATAGCGTTGGCGTTCGGTGGCAATGGTGGAGCTAGTAAGGAGTATTGTAAAATTGCTGATACGTTGGCTAAGTGTTGTTTGTTGGCTAGCAGTGTTAGCAACTTCTGCATCATTAAGTTGATTATCTATGGATTGTTGCAAAAATCCCCAAGAAATACCCGCCAAAATTCCTACTAGAGTTAAAGAAACAACTGTAACCCACAGCAAGTTACGTTCTAAAAAAACAAATTGGTTTGCCATAAAGGCCCCCTCCAAAAAAACGACAGGGATTTTTATTTAGTTTATACCGAAAACAATGGCATAGGCTTCGATATTTTATTGAGATGTATTTCAATCCTGAGTCTAAAATCAATATTACATCAATTGTATGATAAAAGGCAAGTTTTAATCCACAAATTGGATTAGGGATGCCAAATAGTATGATTTAGCATCCCCAACAGCGTCTAAAAACACTTAGGAGCGCCCCAAAAAGCCGCCGCGCTTTTGCTTGGGTTGGGGCGATATAGTATCTATTAGATCATCTTCGCTGATGAGATGGGTACGTAGCACTTCGACCAATTGGCGCAATTCTTTGCCCGGACTTTGCGTTTCTTCGACAATGATTGGCGCACCACGATTGACCGATTTCATCATTTGCTTTTCTGCCGATGGAATGATCGCTTGAATTTGAAGGCGCAAAGCCTTAGCGATTTCTTCGGGTTCAATCGCTCCCGACTTTCTATCGGTAGGAACCCGATTAAGGACAAAAACCACTTTACTTTTATCGAATTCTTCTGATTGGTCGAACAACTTCATCACTTCCAAAATGTTGCGGGCCGCTGGCAGAGTAGGTATACCCACCAATAACAGCAAATCGGCCAGCAAGAACAAGCGCACAGTTACCGCATCAATGGTAATGGGGGTATTGACCACCACATACGAGTATTGTTTTAGCAGGGCTTTGATAATTTTTTCGACATTATCGGCAGTAATTGTGCGGCCATCCAACGCATCGAGGGTGCTTTTGGGTGCTGTTAATACGCGCAAACCGCTACCATGCCGCACCAATACGGTGTCAATCAGTTCTGCGTCCAGATCATCGGCAGCTTTGGCCAAATGGATAATATTGCGTTCCATATCCACCGCCAGATGAATAGCAGCATCGCCAAATTGCACATCGGCATCTACCAATACTGTACGGTGTTGTTCATCCATTAAACCCACCGCTACATTCACAGCAAGGGTGGTAACACCAGCGCCACCTTGCGGGCTATAGACCACCACCAACTTCCCCTCACCATCAATGCGTTGCTTGTCTTTAGAGTCATCTATGCGCGCTACGGGCTTGCGGGCATAGGCATTGCGGACTGTTGAGTACAATTCATCGGCAGAGGGCGGCTTGGGCAAATAATCTATGGCCCCTACGCGCATGGCTTGGCGCATATAGTCGCGGTCGCTTTGTACCGAGATCATCACTACCGATACCGATACTAGCTCGGTAATACGCTCAGTCGCGGTTATACCGTCCATATCGGGCATATTGATGTCCATTAAAATGACATCGGGTTTTAGGATTTGGGCTTTTTCAATGGCCTCAAGGCCAGTGGTGGCAAAGCCCACAACTTCCATATCAGGTTCAAAGTCAAGTAGGCGCTGAAGCATCTCGCGCCCTTCTTGCACATCATCCACAATCAGAATACGAATTTTATTGGCCATGAGATTAGTGACTCCTGCATCAAAACGTTGATGTACTATTATAGGCATAATTGGCAGAATGGAGCATGACTCTGTAGCACCAATTGTAGGTGCAAACATGCTTTTTATGCTACTTTTTGGCATAAAACAGCTTGTTTATTATGAATCAAAAGCACACAATTGAGGAAAATTTTTAAGCATGGTACTATTTGCGGGCAACATATCAATTGAAAGCGATGATTCTTATGGCTTTGCAACAAAACGAGTTTGGGACAGTCCATATATCTGAAACAGCAATTGCCAATATTGCTAGCCATGCTGTTACACAAACGTATGGCGTAGTGGGCATGACTACGCCCAATCTTGCATCCGACATCGCGGCTACCCTTACCCGCGATCCAAACCGGGGTGTGGTTGTCTCAATTGAAGACAACGCCATTACCATTGATCTCTATGTGGTGCTAGCACACGGCATCCGCATCACCAGTGTTGCTACCAGCATCATCAATAGTGTTCGTTATCTCGTCGAAAAGCATGTGGCCTTGCCAGTTGATCAAATCAATGTGCATGTGCAAGGGCTACGCATTGAAAAAGATAAATCATCATGAATAAAGTTATTTCTTATCAGACCTGTGATGGGCAACAGTTTAAAGCACTGGTACAAGCCGCTGTTAGCTGGCTAGAAAACAACCATCGGCGCGTTAACGATCTCAATGTGTTTCCTGTACCCGATGGGGATACTGGCACAAACATGCTTTTGACCATGAAAAACGCCCAAAAAGAAGTGCTAAATATAGATACTGAGCATGTGGGGCAAGTGATTGGCAAGGTGGCACATGGCGCAGTAATGGGGTCGCGGGGCAACTCTGGCACCATTTTGTCGCAAATTTGGAGTGGTTTGGCCGATGTGTTGCGTCACGAGTCTATTTTAGACAGCCCCTTACTGATAAAAGGGCTACGCCGCGCTACTGACAAAGCCTATAAAGGTGTGCAACACCCAGTTGAAGGCACAATTTTAACGGTTATTCGTGAAATTACAGAAGCTGCCGAGGCGCTGCCCAATCAAAATATTTCGTTAGATGAATTGTTGCGGTCTATGGTTGAGGCCGGTTGGGTTAGTGTGCAAAACACACCCGAGTTGCTGCCGACACTTAAACAAGCCAAAGTCGTAGATTCGGGCGGAACGGGCCTTATGTATATTTTAGAGGGCATGTTGCGCTATATGAACCGCGAGTCGGTGGCGATTGAGGCCCAAAACTCTTTTGAAGTCCAGCTAGAATCTATGCACACCGAAAATGGGATGGTCGAGCATCCGGGCGAAAACTTTTATGATGTGCAATTCATCATTAAAGGGCATGGATTAGATGCTGACCGCATTAAAGCCGACATTGAAGAAATGGGTGAGTCGGCGGTGGTAGTGGCGGCCGAAGCTGTGGTGAAGGTGCATGTCCATGTTGCCAACCCTGCCTTGCCACTAGGATATGCGGTGCAATATGGGCAAATTACGGATGTTGTAGTTGAAAACATGCTCGAACAATATGAAGCCTTTGTTGCCCAACATGCCATGAGTACGCGCCAAACCCCCACTAGTGCGTCATTGATTCAACCCGGCGAAATTGCAGTGATTGCCGTGGTTCCCGGGCCGGGTTTTGGCGATATGTTTTATAATTTACAAGTGAGTGCCTTAGTAAGTGGCGGACAAACCAATAACCCTAGCGTAGAAGAATTTGTACGTGCTTTTGAAGCAATCAAGACCGATAAAATTATTTTGTTGCCCAACAACAAAAATATCATTTTAACCGCCCAACAAGCTGCTGCCTTAGTTACTGACCGTGAAATTGTAGTGATACCGACCCGCACTGTTCCTCAAGGTATTAGTGCCATGTATCCCTATCAAGCTAAAGGCGATTTGCAACAAGTAGCCAGCGCCATGACCAGCGCCAAAGATAGCGTTGTAACGGGCGAAATTACGACAGCCGTTCGCAGCGTCGAAATTGATGATGTAAAGGTCGAAGAAGGCCAAGTAATTGGGCTGTTGGATGGGCGCTTGACAACCGTAGGCGATGATACCATCTCAGTAGCTCGTGAACTTCTGTCGCAGGCCGACCTAGAGGGACGCGAACTATTGACCATTTATTATGGCGCAGAGATTAGCCTAGAAGCCGCCACCGCCTTTGCCAACAGTTTAAATGAATATTATCCCGATTTTGTGGTTGAGGTCGTCCAAGGTGGGCAACCTTATTACCCCTATATATTGAGTATCGAATGAGCAACATTCGTATTGTTACCGATAGCAGCGCTCTGTTTATTGATCCATCGGTGATTAAGCGCTATCAGATCATTGTTGTGCCGCTTTATGTACAATTTGGTGCTGAGAAGTTTCGGCTAGGAATTGATATAGATGCAGAAACATTCTTGTATCGTTTAGAAAGCAGTCCCACGCTTCCCATTATTTTGCCGCCAACAATAGATGACTTTTATCAGGTATACAACGATCTTAATCGCTATACTACCACCATCATTTCGCTACACATGTCTTCTCATCTTGGTGAAGTTTTTCAGGCAGCAGTTGATGCCAGTAAAATGATGTTGGGGCGCTGCGACATCGCCGTAATTGACTCGCAGACGATTTCAGCAGGCTTGGCTTTTCTGGTGCATCGTGCCGCCGAAATTGCGTTGGCACACACCAACTTAGAACCAGCTGTCAAAGATATTCGGCGTTTGCTACCTCGCATTTATAGTGTATTTTTTGTGGAAACGATGCAGATGCTGGCCCAGCGTGGTCTTATTGGCCAAGCCCAAACAATTCTAGGCGAAATGCTAGGCGTGATGCCTTTTGTAACCATTGAAGAAGGCGCACTTACCATTATGGAAAAAGCCTTAAACACTACACAAGCCATTGATAAATTGGTTGAATTTGTGAGCGAATTTGGGGCCATTGATGAAATGGTGGTGCTACATCATACCACCACCATGGACAACACACTTCGTCAGTTACAAGACCGCTTGGCCGCCGAGCTTGGGCGCACCAGCTTCCCGATTCGGCTCTATGATGCCTCAATCGCAGCATTGCTTGGGACAGATGCAACTGGTATTGTCATTTTAGAGGGTGAAGAAGAGGATTACTATTAAATATCATGACTATTCGTATTGTCACCGACAGCACATCAGATTTATTGCCAGAATGGGTACAACAATACAATATTACCGTTGTTCCTGCTTTTGTGCAGTTTGGGGGCGATAGCTTTGCCGACGACGGCGTTGCCTTGCCACGCAGTGAATTTTATCGGCGCTTGGTAGACCAAGGCGAAACCGTTAAAACATCGGCCATGCCAGTTGGCCTATGCGAAGACATGATGCGCCAAGCCTTAGCGGGGGCTGATCATGTGATTGCCATATCGCTTTCTTCACAACTAAGTGGTATTTATAATGTGATGAAGCTGGCCGCCGAAAATATTGGGCCAGAGCAATTTACGGTATATGACAGCCGCACCCTAGCAATGAGCTTGGGTTGGATTGTGTTGGCTGCGGCCAAGGCCGCCTATGCTGGTGAAAGCCTTGAACAAGTGAAAGCGGTTATTGAAGACATGATGTCTCGTACAGTGCTTTATGCTGGCTTTGATACGCTAGAGTATGTGCGGCGCGGGGGTCGTGTTAGTGCATTGGCCGCTACAGTCGGTAATCTGCTGCAAATTAAGCCTTTGTTTCAAGTGAAAGATGGGTTAGTTGAAATTATCGGGCGGGTTCGCACTATGAGCCGTATGTATAGCGAGCTAGAACAATATGCCCAAAATGTCGCGCCCTTCGAGCGCATCGCCTACATTCATACCAATGCACCTGACCGCGCCGAAGCGTTGCGGGATAACCTTGCTAGCCTTAATCCACACCAACAAACCTATCTGATCGAGGCGACAACGGCGATTGGGGCCCAAGTGGGGCCCGGTGCGTTTGGCTTTGCCGCCGTTCGGGCCAAATCATAAAACATTATGCCATCAGCTATCGAAAAACTCATTAAAATCTTACGCCGCGAAGAAGAACTGGGCTATAAAAACACTGCTGTTCATGGTGGTTTGGGGTCTTACGTACCCCATTGGCGACAAGAAGCCGCCACCGAAGCCAAAACCGATCACCAACGCGCTTTGGTAGAAGAATTGGCGCTTGCTATCGAATACTATCAAACCCAAGCAGAACGTATCGAACGCCAACAAGTAGTGAAATATATTTTAGGGCGTATTACAAGCCGCGTACCGGCCCGGCCCGAATTTTTAGCCGCCACCGAAGCTATCTTTGAAGACGCGCCCGATGACACACTAACTGATGATGGCGATGGGCCAGATGCTGATGTGGTGAAGGCTATCGCGTCGCCTGCCCCCAAGCAGCCGCGTGTGAAAACCCAAGCCGATTTACTAGAAAGTGCTTTGGTGATCGAACGGGTGATTGAAGCTGGGCCAGCCC
>CAZLPC010000039.1:0-13130 GCA_964561305.1 uncultured Anaerolineae bacterium | reverse complement strand
CAAATGTGGTTGTAGAACCCGACGGGGTCGTTGCGGCTGAACTTGGCCCCGACAACAACATCACCATCACGGCGTTGGCACAAGGGTCAGCGACCGTAACTGTGACCGTCAGCGATCCGAGTGGTGAGAGCGCATCGGCTGCCTTCACCGTAGAGGTCGGCCAAGCCAACTTGCCGCCCACACTCGACCCCATCGCTGATGTTACGTTGACAACAGGGGATTCTACGGTTGTTATATTCACTGCCAGTGATCCCAATGGCGATATGTTGGTGGTTAATTTCACTTCTGAAAATGAAGCTGTTGCCACCACATCTGCGATTAGTGCCAATGAAGTTATCATTAATGCGGTTGGGGCAGGCACTAGCACGATAACCGTTACAGCCAGAGACAGCAGTGAAGCTCAAGTGTCTACCACCTTTGTTGTGACTGTCGCTGATGCAGTATTGCCCACGCCCAGCTTTGACATTAACTCCATTCCAGAACTGCCGAATTGGGATGACTTAGAAACTCAACTTCAGCCCATTTATGCCGATGGAATCAATAACCGTGGGCTAAATGCAAGTGCATTCTCGATTGTAGGGAATTTACCAGCCGACCCCGATCAATTGGCGGCCATTGCACAAGGCAACTATAACCTTGGCGACAATGGTGGGTTACAAAATGCCATCGAGCAATTCAATTTTGACTATCAAAGCGCCGCCATCAACGAAAATTGGGGCATCAATGATCTGTTAACAGTAGGGAGTGGTGGTGTAGATTGCGATCCGAATGAGTCAGCCTTGGCCTGCGAATTACGTATCAATCGTCCTGTGGTGGTGTTTATTAGCTTTAGACCAAATAATGCGCTGCGCATTCCGCCAGAGGCTTTTGCCCAACAATTGGATACTGTGATCAATACTGTGCTTCAAAATAGCAGCATTCCGATTGTGTTATTGCTGCCCGATGATGGAACTGTTGATGAGTCCACACTGTCAGCCTATAACCAAGTGATCGTAGAGGCAGCCGATGCGCCAATCAACTATCCTAACGTGACAGTACCGATTTGGAATGTAGATCGGACTGTTGAATCAGTATTTCAAGGGGTTTATAACACCAGCCCGGCCGGCCCCGCCGACTTCAGCAATGACAGCTTGGCGTATGGCAATAATGCAACCGGCTTGACGTTTTTACGTCTGCTAGATCAGTTTTGGCAGGGGTTGATTATGCCCTAGCACAACCGATGGGTGATAACAGTTTTATGCTATCACCCATTTTCTAACCCTGATGATTGAGAGTCCTCATCAGTTTTGCGGTAATATAAGATTAGATCGCTACATCGTCAGAATGGCTATTCCTAAACTATGGATCTCATCTGGACATTGCAAAGTATTAATACCACGGCCGTCCTCGATATATTATTGGTAGCGGGGCTTATTTTTGCTGTCTCGTTCTTGGTTCGTGGAACAACCGCTATGCCCATGATTCGGGGTGTGGTGGTATTGTTGGTGACCATTGGCATCATTAGTAGCTTGTTTGACTTGGTGGCTTTTAATTGGCTATTACGCAATATTTTAACTGCGACCGCCGTAGCGATTCCAATCATTTTTCAGCCCGAACTACGCCGCGTCTTAGAACGCTTGGGGCGCACTAGCCTTTTGCTTGGGCAAACCACCCCCAGCGACCAAGCCGCAATTATAGATAATATTTGTCAGGCCGCAGGGCGCTTGTCAGATCGACGACATGGGGCCTTAATTGTTTTAGAACGCGGCGATGTCTTAGACGAATTTATTGACACAGGTGTTTATTTAGACGCAGAACTATCGCCACAGCTATTGTTGACTGTGTTTTGGCCCAAAACCGAATTGCACGATGGCGCGGTTATTATTCGGGGCAATCGGGTGATGGCGGCGGGCTGTGTCTTGCCGCTTACTTCTGCCCGCCAAATGACCGACCGCAAAATGGGGACACGTCATCGGGCGAGTATCGGCATGTCTGAGGTGTCAGATGCTGTGGTTGTGACAGTTTCTGAAGAAACCGGACAAATTAGCGTTAGCAGTCGTGGAAGGATGATTCGGCGTTTAGATGCTAAACGGCTTGCAACGATCTTATCAACGTTCTATAGTAGTGAAGAAGCGACTGATCAAGGTCGCATAGAACAACTTCTATTCAAAGTGCGGCGCTGGTTTGGTGTTGCACCCGATAGCGGACGAGGTGATGCCGCGGCATGAAACGCTTCGAGAGTCCGGCCACTCAATTTTTATTAGACAATCTGGGTTGGATGCTCATTTCACTGGGCTTGGCACTTGTCATGTGGATTGTGGCAACCTTAACTGTCAACCCTGTAGAAGAGCAAGAACTACCTGTTTCTATCCCTATTACGTTTTTAGAACCTGATGATGAAGCCTTTGCGCTTTATTATAGTGCGACACTGCGCCGAGAAGTGCGTGTCACGGTTAGGGCTCCGCGCCGTGTGCTAAACGAGTCCATTAATCCCAATGACATTGAAATCATCGCCGACCTGCATCAGCACGACAACGGCGCACATGTTATTCGCCTAAATGGACGCTTTAAAGAAGAGACCAGTGGGCGTATTATTGCTATTTCACCCCCCGACATTACAGTTGAGGTTTTTCCGCGCCGTACTATTACGCTAGATGTACGGGTAGATACAACCGGAACGCTGCTTCCAACTTATATCCTTGAAGAAATTGCCTGTCAGCAAGAGGATGTAACGCTTAGTGGGCCAGATATTGCCGTTAATCGGGTAAGCTGGGCAACCGTGCAACTGCCTTTGCAAAATACAAGTGGGCGTTATGAGAGTAGCTACGAGGTTCAACTCTATGGAGCCAACGGTATAACGCTTTCTAGCCGAGATCGGGCTAATATTGTGGTTTCGCCCAGTGCTGTTAACTGCACAGTTGCCATAGCCGCTATCGAAGAGGGCGAAACCGTGTTGGTGGCTCCCATCATTACGGGCGATCTGCCGCCAGAATTTGTGCGCGGTGACTTCAGTGCTACGCCTAGCGAAGTCATTGTTATTGGTGATCCGGCCCTCATTGCTGAGTTGGGTGGCGTGGTTAATACCGAACCTATCAATATCGAAAATCGGACAACTGATTTTAGCCGCGAAGTAGCACTGATGTTACCCGATGGGCTAGAGGCAATACCAGCTGTAACAACCGTCACCATCAATATAGAGCCACGCATTGTTACGCGCCAAATTGAAAGCGTCGCCATTCAGCCCATTAATATCTCTCCCAACCTCACTACCTCATCACTTGTGCCACAAACTGTGACCGTAACTATTGCTGGGCCGGCATCCCTCATCAATGACCTAACCGTTGAAGACTTTCGCGTAACAGTAGATTTGCAAGGGCGCGGGGCGGGTGCTTATACCGACTTGCCCTTAACCGTTGCCTTGCTGCGCGACTTGAATCTTGCTCAGATTACGATTGTCCCCCAGCCTCAAACGGTCAATATTTTGATTAGTGCCCCGCCCAGCCCTACCCCAGAAACCCAAACAGACCCAAATGGGGTATTTGGTGGTTGAAATTGCGCGTTAGAATAGAGAGGATACTAGTATTCTCAATCTAACAGGAGTGCATCGCACATGGATACTAACGAAGTTATTGCATTGCTCATCATCGGCATCGTGGCTGGCACAGCCGCATCTTCAGTTACAAACTCTCGGCGCAACAAACGCACCATTAGCGATTGGATACGCAATACTGTGATTGGGATTGTGGGGGCCATCATCGGAACGTTGTTATTTAATATTTTAGACATTAACTTGCCGGGATTTTTGAGCGCAGCAATTACACCCGCCGACCTGCTCATTGCTTTTGTTGGGGCGATAATCGTCATCTTTGGCGCACGCTTCCTTCAACGCTAGCCCTTGTTCAGTTTATCACAACATTTATGTTTGAAAGGCTAACCATTGGTTAGCTTTTAATTTTGCATGGTTTGTGGGTATAATACAGACTTCATAGAATTTTTGTACTGACCAACACAGTTTTAATAAATTGGAGTTTCGCATGAGTGATCCTCGTGTTGTTAATTTAGCCAATATCCTTGTCAACTATTCGGCTCGTGTGCAACCCGACGATTGGGTAATGGTGCAAGGCGATACCATTGCGATGCCATTGGTTGAAGAAGTGTTGCGCCACGTTTATCGGGCTGGAGGCAACCCATTTGTCATGATTCGTACTGATGAAATGCAACGGATCATGTATCAAGAAGGCAGCGATGAGCAGTTGCAGTGGCGCTCTCCGATTGAGCCAATTTTAATGGAGCAAATAAACGCCACAATCAATGTACGGGCCACCGACAATACCCGCACCCTAACAGGTGTTGATCCCGCCAAGCAACGCTTGGCCCAACTGGCCCGCCGCGACATAATGGAATCTTTTATGCGTCGCTCGGCTAGTGGCGACTTGCGCTGGGTTGTCACCCAATATCCATGCCCGGCCTTCGCACAAGAAGCTGATATGAGCCTGAGTGAATATGAAGATTTTGTCTATCGGGCAACATTTGCCGACCAGCCCGATCCAATTAAGGCATGGGAAGACCTCTATGCTAGCCAACAAAAGTATGTAGACTGGCTAAAAGGTAAAAAAGAAGTTGTCGTGCGCGGCCCCGATATTGATATGACACTTTCGATAGATGGACGCACATTTGTAAATAGTGGTGGCCATAACAATATGCCCAGTGGCGAAATTTTTACGGGCCCCGTCGAGCAATCGGTGAATGGGTGGGTGCGCTTTACCTATCCTGCTATCCGTAATGGGCGCGAGGTTGAAGGCGTAGAACTAACCTTTGAAGAAGGCAAGGTGGTTAAGGCCACCGCCAAAAAGAACGAGCCCTTTTTGATTAGCCAATTAGACAGTGACGAAGGCTCGCGCTATTTGGGCGAGTTTGCTATTGGCACAAATTATGGCATCAACCAGTTTACCAAGAGCATTTTGTACGATGAAAAAATTGGTGGTACATTGCACATGGCGGTTGGGGCCGGCTATCCAGAAACAGGCAGCGTCAACAAGTCTAGTGTGCATTGGGACTTCATCTGCGACATGCGTCAAGACAGTGAAATCTATGTTGATGGTGAACTCTTCTACAAAAATGGGCAATTCCAGATATAATCAGATAACATCAGTGTTCTTGCGTTAGCCAGATATGGGTTTCTTTGGATGATTAGCAATGCAGCATTATCACGGTTTCGCGCTATGAGAATCCCGATGCCGGCCGTTTCCATCGCCGAATTGTTCAGCCAACATGTGCTGCCTGATGGAGCGTTTTTGGTATGTGGGCAAGACAGCGTTCGGATTAGTTGGGCCCGCACCATCCACAACGATGTGGCTGAAGTTGAGGCCCACGACATGGTATTGGTTGACCTCACGGCTGTACCCTCAAGTCCGACCCGAACACTGGCACGCATTGTAGCCGATTTAGCGACATTGCGTGTGCGAACAGTGGGCATTCGGGGCGAGGTAGATGTAGCATCGTTAGAGAATGCCGCCCGCAACAACCTTGCAGTGATCTACCTTCCATCAGAAGCCAACCTCGAAAGCGTAGAGCGGGCCGTTTGTCGTTATATTAGCGACCAACAAAGCGAGCTAGAAAAGCAAGATGCCGACTGGCAACAAGAACTGGCCCGCAACGCCAACAATACGTTTGCACTTTATAATATTGTGCAATTGTTGGCCGACCGCTTGGGGCAGCCTGTGGTACTACACGATGCCCACCGCTATCGCATTACCTATGCGCTACCCAAAAATAACACCAATCATCGCTGGCAACAACAAACCTTGCTGCTTTATGACCGCGATCTCATCGCGCATTTATCACACCAAAGCACTGTGCATCCTCAAAATGCCAGCATTCAAGAAATTGAGCAATCTATTACAGCTTCAGTCACAACCGAGGGGACGATTGTTGGCTATCTGAGTGTCATGAAATCAGACCAAACGTTGCTGCATGGCTTTGGCATAGCAGCATTGCTGCGGGCTGCTTCAATCTGTAGTTTGCTAATCGCACGGGCAAACCTAACACCCGGCGAACGCTATCAGCGTACCGACTGGATCACCGAGTGGTTAGATAGCACACCCAATGATGATCTCATGCTGACAGCGCGTGCCGAACAAAACAGCTTTTTGCCCGATCAAGTTTATGTCATCGGCACGCTGCGCTGGCTGCCCGGCGACGATCCCCGCCCCCATGTGCGCTTGGTGCGCGTAGAGCAGTTGGTAGAGCAAACGCGCCAAGAAACCACTGCCCGCCGCATCAATGCCCTTATAGGTCAATATCGTGATCGCGTGGTGATTTTTTTACCCCTAGAAAAAGCCCAACACACTGGCCGAATGCGTCAGTATATGAACACTATCTCCCAACGACTATCTGAGGCGTTTGGTGGCAACATTATGTGTGGGGTAGGGCGGCCGGCTGTGGGCCTAACTGATTTGCGGGTGTCGTTTGAAGAAGCCGAACGCGCCCTAACATTGGGTGAGCAACTGTGGCAAGAGACACACATCGCGTTTTTTGGCGATTTAAGCCTAAATGAACTTTTGATGAACGTTGTTAATCATGAACAAATTTATGTATTTTGCCGAAATTGGCTCTCTAGCATTTTAGACTATGACCAGCAAAACAACAGCGACTTGTTGCTGACATTATCGGTCTATTTTGCCAACAATGGCAACATGGCCGCCACTGCCAAGCAACTGAATGTGCATCGGAACACGCTGGTCTATCGGCTTAATCGCATTGCAGAAATTACCCAACTGGATATGGACGATGCCGATGTGCAGCTTAATTTGCACTTGGCCATAAAAGCCTATCAGCTTTTGCAACGTTTAGAACTAGATTAGTCTTGTGTTGGCTTGCCAACACCCGCTATGTTA
This sequence comes from uncultured Anaerolineae bacterium, assembly GCA_964561305.1. Classification (GTDB taxonomy): domain Bacteria; phylum Chloroflexota; class Anaerolineae; order Aggregatilineales; family J027; genus J027. The sequence continues at coordinate 6,255 of CAZLPC010000039.1, read as the reverse complement.
AACTCACTTCGGAAAATAATTTTTGGCGTGAACGTTTGATTTTTACCAACGTTAATGCTAAAATTGTGACAAATTGAACAAACGCGGAGGCCACTTAATGGAACAGTATGCACCAGTTTTGCCGTTGCTATTGCTAACGGTTGGCGTAGCCATTTTGATTAGTTTTCTTTCTCGTCTTATGGGCCCCCACAATCCCACCGCCCGCAAAACAGCCACCTATGAAAGCGGGATGCGCCCCATCGGCCCTGCTGTGCGCCGCATTCCTGTGAAGTTCTATCGTGTTGGCATGTTATTTATTTTATTTGACATTGAAGTCATTTTCTTTTTACCGTGGGCGGTTGTCTTCCGCGATTTAGGCCTATATGGCCTTGCTGTCATGGGCGTATTTTTCTTTGTACTCATCGTCGGCTTCGCCTATGAATGGATGATTGGAGGCTTGGAATGGGAGTAAGTAGTAGACTCGGCAATTTAGGTGTCGTAACTGTTCGGCTAGAAGATGCCGTTAATTGGGGCCGCACCCGCGCCATGTGGCCCATGTTGTTTGGATTAGCCTGTTGTGCCATCGAAATGATGAGCAGCCAAGCACCAGTTTATGACTCGTCGCGCTTTGGGATGGAGTTGATGCGGGCCAGCCCCCGCCAAAGCGATTTGATGATTGTGGCGGGGCGTGTTACGCGCAAAATGGCCCCTGTGTTGCGCCAACTCTACGATCAAATGCCCGATCCCAAATGGGTAATCGCCATGGGCGACTGCGCGTCGTGTGGAGGGGTGTTTAACAACTATGCCATTGTGCAAGGCGTAGATGAGATTGTGCCAGTAGATGTATATGTGGCTGGTTGCCCGCCACGCCCAGAACAATTGATTCATGGGTTTATGACCTTGCACGAAAAGGTCAAAGAAATGCGTTGGAACGAGTGGGCCCAACCCCGCGAGACCACTGTCATTGAATAATTGCAAACACACCACAACAGGGTTGCTTGTCTAAGGCACTGACCCTGTTGTGTTCGATTTTTTTGCGAAAGAGAAAACCATCCCAAGGTTGGTTTGCGAGGTTATAGCCAATGAATGAGCTAAAAATTATCCCAGAACCACAGCAAATATTGACCGACCAGTTTGGCCCAGCCATTGAAGCTATTGTTGAGTTTCGGGGCGAAGTGACCATCGTTGTCAATCCTGAACAACTGCTGGCCATTGCACAATATTGCCGTGACTTTCCTGATCTTGATTATAACTTTTTGTCGGATGTTTCGGCCATAGATTACTATCCGCAAGAGCCGCGCTTTAGCGTCAACTATCATCTTTATGCCATGCGGAAAAACCGCCGCTTGCGCTTGCGTGTTATGTGGAGTGATGGCGATGCCGATATTCCTAGCGTAACTAATTTATGGCCCAGCGCCAATTGGTTCGAGCGCGAAACGTATGACATGTTTGGGATACCCTTCGACGGCCATCCGGATTTGCGCCGGATCATGATGCCCGAAGATTGGGACGGCCACCCATTACGGAAAGATTATCCATTGGGCTATGAGACCGTCCAGTTTTCGTTTAACTATGATGAAGTCAATAAGCACAAACCTTATGCAAAGAAGTAGGTTACCATGACGCTTGAGACCTTTTCCTCTTGGGAAGGCTCGCTCGACGAACTAAAAGGCTTAGTGACCGAGCGCGCCCTTAGCGGCGAAACAATGATGCTGAACATGGGCCCCCAACACCCCAGCACCCACGGCGTATTGCGCCTGATTTTGGAGTTGGAAGGCGAAGAAATTGTAAACTGCATTCCAGATGTGGGTTTTTTGCACACCGGAATCGAAAAGAACATGGAATTTAAGACCTACGAGAAGTCTATTGTGATGACCGACCGTATGGATTATCTTAACCCACTGGGCAACAACTTGGTCTATTGTTTGGCAATGGAAAAGCTCTTTGAACTAGATGTGCCAATGCGGGCTCAAATTGCGCGGGTCATTCTCGCCGAGTTAACGCGCATAAACAGCCATTTGGTATGGCTAGGCATTCATGGGCTTGATCTTGGCGTAACCAGTATGATGACCTATTGCTTCCGCGAGCGCGAAGTGCTGCTCGACATCTTTGAGCTGGTGTCGGGCCAACGCATGATGAGTACCTATTTTCGCCCCGGCGGTTTATGGCGTGATTTACCTGCCGAGTTCCCATCGGCGGTGCAATATGTTCTAGACAGCTTCCCCGGCAAAATTGATGATTATGAAGCCATTATGACCCGTAACCCGATTTTTCTTGATCGGACGCAGGGCATTGGGTTTATTACTGCCGATGATGCTATTGCCTATGGCTTGTCGGGGGCAACGTTGCGGGCATCGGGTGTCAATTGGGACATCCGCAAAGCACAACCCTATTCTAGCTATGAGCAATTTGAGTTTGATGTGCCGTTGGGGCAACATGGCGATGTCTATGATCGCTATGTGTTGCGGATTGAAGAAATGCGACAAAGCCTGCGGATTATCCAACAAGGCATGAAGATGCTATCCCCGGGGCCGGTGCGCTCAGAAAACCGCAAATATGTGCCGCCACCGCGCTCAGAGCTAGGGCACAGTATGGAAGCCGTGATCCATCACTTTAAACTGTGGACAGAAGGCTTCCGCCCGCCCAAAGGCGAGGTCTATGTTTCGGTTGAAAGCCCGCGTGGCGAGTTAGGTTGCCTTTTGGCCAGCGATGGCGGGCCGAACCCCATGCGGGTACATTTCCGCACGCCCTCATTTGCCAACCTCAGCGCCACCAATAAGCTCTCGCAGGGCTATATGATCGCAGATGTAGTGGCTATTGTAGGCAGTATTGATATTGTGTTGGGCGATGTGGATCGCTAAGGGTTAACGTAGGAGTTCATGCCTTGCTACATGACGAGAAATACCAAGCACAGATCGAGCAAATTTTTGCCAAATACCCTGACAGACGGTCAGCAGTGATGCCGTTGCTTTATTTGGCGCAAGAAGTTTATGGGTGGCTGCCCGAAGAAGCCTTGAACGAAGTCGCTGAATTTTGCGATATTGATCCAACCCAAGTTAAAGGCATCGCGGGCTTCTATACCATGTATAGCGAAAAGCCCAAAGGCAAATATTGGCTGCAAGTTTGCACCGACTTACCGTGTGCATTGCGCGGCGCGGATCAATTTCATGAAGGCCTAAAGGCGCACTTGAACGTTGACGAAGGCGGTACAACCGCGGACGGTCTATTTACTGTTGAACATGTGATGTGTTTGGCCGCCTGCGACCGTGCCCCAATGCTGCAATGCAACTTCCATTACATGGAAAACCTAGATATGGACAAAATGCGGGCATGGATTGAAGAACGCCGCGCCGAAGCCCAGCAAGAGGAACAAAGCTAGCCTATGGCCGCGCCTTCGCCGCGTCATCATCAACAGGTGCTAGCGGGATTGCCGATGGCACTATTGGGTATTTTTATCGTGGTGTTGGCACTGCTTTATATGGCATGGCCACCCGACTTTAAAGATGCCCCTTTCAACTTTACGGTGTCACATTGGGATCGTATGGCTGGCTCTGATGTACCGGCTGGCCAAACGGTCGAGCGCCCCAGCGCCTATCCTATTCGGCGTGGATTAGACGCATTGGCCTACTATATGGTCTTTCAGAGTTTGGTTGCGGTGGCTATGTTGGCGTGGATGGGTGATCGTACCATGTATTTGTTGTTGGTTGTCAGTGGAGGCTATGGCATGGTTTACGCTGCGTCGTCGGGCTTATACATTGGCCCCATCGTGGCGGCAGTGGGCTATGGAATGGTGCTGTGGTCGGGCATTTTGGGTTGGTCAGCTAGCACAAGTTTCGAGCGAGCCAACAGCAAATTTGAAAACATTGAAGTATCATCGTAGCACATTAAGGCTGAGAGTAGAGGATTGGTAGTGTCATGGAAAATATTCTATTGCGAAATCGTATCACACCAGACATCGGGACCTATGAAGCCTATAGCGAGCATGGCGGCTGGGATGCCTTTAGAAAAGTCGTCACCAGCATGACCCCCACCGAAGTTATCAATTTAGTGATTGATGCGAACTTGCGGGGGCGTGGTGGGGCAGGCTTTAGTGCTGGCCGTAAATGGAGCTTTATCCCTAAAGATGCCGAGGTGAAATATGTGGTTATTAATGCCGACGAAAGCGAACCGGGCACATTTAAAGACCGCGAATTACTAGAATTTAATGCCCAACAAGTGATTGAGGGCGCGATGATAGCGGCTTATGCTATCCAAGCGACGGCCGTCTATATTTATTTTCGGGGCGAATTTTGGGACATTGCCCACAATTTTGAGCGTGAAATCGAAAAAGCACGCGCTGCCAACCTTCTTGGTGATAACATTCTCGGCTCTGGTTGGAGCTGCAATTTCCTCACTCACTTGGGCGCAGGAGCTTATATTTGCGGCGAAGAGAGTGCCATGCTTAACAGCTTACAAGGGTTGTTAGGACAGCCGCGTGTAAAACCGCCTTTTCCTGCGATGAAGGGCGGCGGCTTATATTATGAACCGACGGTCGTGAACAATGTCGAAACACTGGCCAATGTGCCGTGGATTATCAACAACGGCGCAGAAGCCTATAAAGCTATTGGTACACCCGACAGCCCCGGCCCCAAGATTTTCTGCCTAAGCGGTCATATCGCTAATCCAGGCAACTATGAGCTGCCGCTGGGTGCAACTTTCCGCGAGCTATTGTACGATCTGGGGGGTGGGCCCCAAAACGAAGGCAAGGGCTTTAAGGCGCTGCTACCATCGGGAGCATCGGGCCCAGTTATCCCTTTGACCGAGGAGATTATGGACACCCCCATGACCTACGAAAGCCTCGCACAGATGGGCACTGTATTGGGATCCGCTTCTTATATTGTGATGGAAGAAGGAACCGATATGGTGTGGGCAACTTATAAGATGTCGTTGTTCTTTAAGCATGAAAGCTGTGGCAAGTGTACACCGTGCCGCGAAGGAACCTATTGGCTAGAAAAGCTGATGACCCGCATTGTTAACGGCGAAGGCACACCCGGCGACTTAGCGATGCTGGAAAACGCCTCGATGCAAATGCTAGGTAAAAGTTTGTGCGCGCTAGGCGATTTTGCGACTAGCCCTATCCTCGGCACATTGAAATACTTCCGTTCAGAGTTTGAAGCCTATGTGAATGGCGACAAGAACAAAGAACTTGCACCATCTAAAGCTGTAGCAGTAGCACACTGATGATCAATCGAAGCCGTATGACGCTCTTGAATCGTGCAATTGATGGCAACCCACAGGCTGCCATCAATTATGTATTACGTGGCGAGCTGTGGCTAAAAAATGAGCAGCCAGAGGCAGCAATAGCCGACTTTCAAGCGGGCATTGCCCTTGCCGAAGCCGAACTTGAAAACAGCGACTGGGACTATTTACAACAAACGATCATTGATCGGGCGCAACAAGGCCTTAAAATGGCACAAGCATTCATTTGAGTGAAGGCAAATTAAATGAGCGAAGTCACAATTTATATTGATGGACAAGAGTATCGGGTTCCGGCCAATACCAATTTGGTAGATGTGGCCAAGTTTTATGCCGATAACGATATTCCAGTGTTTTGCTATCATCCTAAAATGGCCCCCGTTGGGATGTGTCGCATGTGTTTGGTTAAAATGGGGACTATCGAAAAAAATCGCGACACGGGCGACATTGTGCTTGATGAGGGTGGCAATCCTAGCTTTCGGTGGATGCCCAAGCTACAAATCGCCTGCACCCAAAAAGTCTATGATGGGCTGGCCATCATCACCAACTCTGATGAAGTGCAAGTGGCCCGCGACGACATCATTGAATTTATCCTGACCAGTCATCCCCTCGACTGCCCTATTTGCGACAAAGGTGGCGAGTGCCCACTGCAAAACTTGACTATGCGGCACGGCCCCAGTCGTTCGGCGTTTTATCGCGAGGACAAAATCGACCTAGCAAAGCACCTACCACTCGGCGAGTTGATTTATCTCGACCGCGAGCGTTGCATTCAATGTGCGCGTTGCACCCGCTTCTGCGACGAGTTGGTGGGCGACGATGTGTTGGCTTTTCATGAGCGCGGTCGGCGTTTACAAATTGTCACCATTTCTGATCCCGAATTTGATACCAAATTTAGCGGCAACACCACCGATATCTGTCCGGTGGGGGCCCTTACCACCGCCGATTTCCGTTTTGGAGCCCGCCCATGGGAACTTAAAGACGTAGCCAGCCTTGATCCGTATGGGCCCGAAGGCGCAAATATCAGCCTTAGTACGCGCCTAG
>CAZLPC010000038.1:0-13393 GCA_964561305.1 uncultured Anaerolineae bacterium | reverse complement strand
TCAATTTCAATCGGCTACGAAAACATATCGCCAAGTTGCGTAAATGGTCAAAGCGCTTATGGGGCAGAATCGTTTCGGACGATTCGTTCTCGATGTTCGTTGACAGGCTACAATATGTGGCGACAATATGCGGTAAGCGGGTGCTTTCATTGATAGATGGTATCCATCAAGTAAGACCTGTTCATGTTGTGGCGTGGTCAAGACGGATTTGGTCTTGAGTGATAGGGTGTTCGTGTGCGACAGTTGTGGTGGGGTGTTAGACCGTGACCACAACGCCGCACGAAACATCAAACGGGTTGGGGCATCAACCCTGTCGGAGACGGTGTAAGACGGGCCCAGCCTGCAACCGTTGTTGAGGGCAAGAATCCCCTGCCTTTGGGCATGGAGAGTATGTCAATCCCAAACTTGTATACTGTATCTGATTGTATCAATTTCAATCGATGCTGCCTATGCCGAGCCGTTAATGTTTTATGCGATTGGTCTTTAGCCGAAAAAAGGAATACCACTTATGTCTATAGCCAGTGGAGATGCTTTAACTATCAGTGCCTATTTACTACCCGATCATGAGCCAATGCCAATTGTACCTGCCAGCAAATTTCGAGATTGGATGGATAATGTACCCGGCCATTATGCTTATCGCTGCTTGCCAATGCTCATGGCAAATCAGTGGGGATGGGTCGTTTTAAATAGCCATCGTGTTGCTTTACATTGGGATGGTTCTAGTGGCTTGGGTGGGCTACACATTGCCTACTTAAAAAAGCCCAAGCATTATCTGACGGCCTCATCTATGTTTGGGCACGGCATTGTAACATTTGAGTTGCCTTACCTTTTTAGAACCCCTCTGGGCTATAACCTGCAAGTACGTGGTCTGGCCAACTATGTCAAAAAAGGTATTCAACCCCTAGAAGGTATTGTCGAGACCGACTGGCTACCAATGCCATTTACCATGAATTGGAAAATCACCCATCCGAAAGAATTGATTGTTTTTGATGAGGGTGAGCCGTTGTGCATGATTGTCCCTTATCGTCGCCACGACATTGAAGCGTTTCAGCCACATGTCGGCAATCTGTCAGAAACACCCGATCAGGGTAAATTAACGCTGGAATGGCGAGAATCGCGCAGTCATTTTATTGTAGAGGGCAACAAAGACAAAGATTTTGCAGCAACACACCCGTGGCAGGGAACATACTTTAAGGGCAAGCTGCGACCAGACGACAATGCTGAAGTGTTTGAAGATCATCAAACCAAAGTTCGGCTTCAACTTTTTCGTCCAGAGTGGACATCTGAAAAGCAATAAAAACAGCTTAAAACAAATTTTCTAACCAAGCCTGCTATTGTGCAGGTGCTTGGTGCATGATGTATCATCTACCATAACATCATAGGCGATGTTTATTGAGGATGATTCATGTTAACCGAATCTTTGGTGAAGGTGTTGGTGGTCGAAGACTCCATCACGACGCGGCGTTTTTTAGTAAAACTGATTAATGATATGCCGGGCCTGATGGTCTGTGGCGAAGCGTATGACGGCCAAGAAGCAATACGTTTGGCCGAAGAACTGGCTCCTGATGTGATTAGTATGGATATTCACATGCCGCGCATGGACGGTGTAGAAGCCACCCGCCAAATTATGATTCATACCCCAACGCCCATTGTTGTGGCTTCTAATGGGGTGGGCCAGCGCGAAGTGGATGTCTCGATGCAGGCTTTGGCGGCGGGTGCTGTCGCTGTTATAGAAAAACCCAGTGCGGCCCCCCATGACGAAGCCAGACGCATGGAGTATGTTCGGTTGTTGCGTTATATGGCGCGAGTGAAGGTTATTCGGCGCTATGCCTCGTTGCCTCTACCGCCTACCCCATTGGCCCTGCGCCCCTTGGTGCATCCCCAAGTGGTGGTGATGGGTGCAAGTGCAGGCGGCCCGGCGGCGCTTTCACATATTTTGACCAATTTGCCCGCCGATTTCCCCGTGCCGATCTTAATTGTGCAACATTTACCCGCCGATTTTGTCGCAGGTTTTGTACAATGGTTAGATACTCGTAGTCCATTGGCTGTGCGCGTGGCTGTAGATGGCGAACGGCTATTAGATGGACATGTTTTGGTGGCCCCCGGCGACCGTCATTTGATCGTGCGTCCTGATGGTAGCTTGGGGTTGTTGTCCGAAAAAGGTGACTATCGCCATCAGCCAGCTGTTGATAAGTTGTTTGAGAGTGCCGCGCAGGTTTTCGGCAAACAGGTTATCGCTGTGTTATTAACTGGTATGGGAATGGATGGCGCGATAGGAATGGCGCAGTTGCGTGCGTTGGGCGCTCATACGATTGTTCAAGACGAGGCCACATCGGTGGTATATGGAATGCCTGCCGCCGCTATCGAGCGTCAAGCCGCCGAATTTGTGCTGCCCGATGTCAAAATTGCCCAAGCCCTACTAGAATTAACGCATCAGCCTTTTCTTCGTTAGAAGACTATAACCATATTTCTGCGAAAAACTGGCAAAATTAAATTAAGGAGATACAGGATGTCGTATCGGGTATTGGTGGTAGAAGATAGCCCAACCCAAGCCGCCCAAATCAAGCAAACACTAGAAGCGGTGGGGCTGGTTGTACAAGTGGTAAACGATGGCCCCGATGCTATCCGAGAGGCGATGGCCCAACCGCCACAATTGGTTGTGCTAGACATTAACTTGCCGTCTATGGATGGCTATCAGGTTTGCCGCCGTCTAAAACGCAACCCCAGCACTAAAGATATACCCGTTATTATGTTGACCGAACACGCTAGCCCCAAAGAAACCATGACTGGATTGCAGTCGGGTGCTGATGATTACATCCCTAAAGATGTTTTTGCGGGAGAGCATTTACTGGATAGCTTGCGCGAACTTGGATTAATTGATTGATAGGTGTATGACAGACCAACTGCCCGACGCACAGCGCATTAAAGTGCCGCCTGTGATGATGATTGAGGTGCGGAGCAGCACCGACGTTGTGCAGGCCCGCAATACGGCCCGCCGCGCTGCCTCGCTATTAAATTTTAATACGGCCAGCCGCGCCCAACTTGCTGGGGCAGTGGCTTCGCTTATTTCGATTATCCTAAATGCTGGCCAGCAAGAAGTGGTGCATGTGCATGGGGTAAAGCAAGGTGTACAAGTGGGATTGATGATTCGTTGCGATGCAACATGGCTGTTAGGTGGTAGCCTAGAGAATGCCACCGTGGCCCTCAAGACAAAGTTGGGTACAATGATGGATGAAGTGCGCGTGGCGACAGGTAGCCCACCGTCAATAGAGATGGTGTTGTGGCGCACACCCGACCGCACCCTTCCCACCAAGCCCAAGACCGAACCATTGAAATGAGCGGCTTAAGATGAGTGGGGTGGTGGTTTTTCGGTTGGTCGATCAGTTTTTTGGGATACCCATAGATAATGTGCGCGAAATTGTGCCTGTTATGCATGTGACGTGCCCACCCCAAATGCCGCCGGATTGGTATGGCATTGCCACCATTCGCGCTGTTGTTACACCAATTATTGATCTGCGCCTGCACATGCGCTTCGAGCGTCGCACACCCACTGTTAGCACACCGATTATCATCTTGCAGCACGATCAGCGCCAAATAGGTGTTCTGGTGGATGATATAGAGCAGATTTTAGGTTATACCAGTCAAGCCGCAGTTATTCAGCACGCAGGGCACATGATCATCACGTTAGAAGTGGCGACGATATTTGCCAAAACGCCCGACATCGCCGAGCGATAGGAGAAACCCGATGACCCAACACAAGAAACGTATTTTGATCGTAGGGCGCGACCGCGATTTAATGATTCAATTAGAAGATGTTCTGAGTAGTGATTATTTGATCATTCAATCGCCTACTTTTGAAGATGCTTTAAGCGAAATTTTGTTGGGCGAGTTTCAAATGATCATCACCGAAACAAAATTGCCCGATCTCAGTGGTATGGATTTGTTGTCGGTGGTGGGGGGCCTGCGCCCCGGCACGCCAGTGATGATTATTGACGATAGCCTCTCGGCCAAAAATGCTATTTCTGCAATGCGCCTAGGGGCCTGCGACTATCTGCACAAACCTATCAACCTGCAACTGCTTTTGATGCAAATCGAGCGCCAATTTGATCTGCAACGCCGCGCCCAACAAGTTGCTGTTCAAGCTGCGGCAACCACCGAACACGGCAAATTGCCCGAAAGCCTGCCCACACGCAAGTTGCCCACCCAAAATGGCGAACGTCCGGCCACCTTACTGCTTACACGCCAACAATTTCAACATATCAATATGGAATTGAGTACGCTGCTGAACCACATCCGCGCTCATTTTGTGGGCTTAATTGATGCTGAAGGTAATTTAGCAGGCGCAGCAGGCACGCTCGAAGATTATGACTTGGTGTTGCTAACCCGGGCGCTATCCATTGATCACACCGCCACCAGTTCTTTGGCCCGTATGTTAGACGAAGGCCAGTTTCAGGCTGCCTATTTAGAAGGCACATCAAGCGGTGTTTATATTGTCGAGATTCGTGCGCCCTATATGATGTCTTTGGCGTTGATCTGTAGCACCGAAGTGAAACCGGGTATGGTATGGCTATATGCCAAGCGTACCGCCGAAAATATCGCCACATTTTTAGGTAACAGCAAGCCCACCGAAACTGCTGTTAGCCCCATGCAAATTACCAACTAGGATAGCACAATGAAGTTAGGCGTTGTTTTGCCACAAACCGAGATCGGTGACGATCCTACTATTTTGCGCGACTATGCCCAAACTGCCGAAGGCTTGGGCTATGATTATATGCTGTGCTATGATCATGTGTTGGGTGCAAACCCAGAGCGTGAAGGTGGCTGGCAAGGCCCATACACCCACCGCGACATGTTCCATGAACCATTTGTGACCTATGGTTATCTAGCGGCTATCACCCAAACTCTTGAATTTGTGACAGGTATTTTAATTTTGCCCCAGCGCCAAACGGTGCTTGTGGCCAAACAAGCGGCCCAGTTGGATCGCTTGTCGGGTGGGCGCTTGCGCTTAGGGATTGGAGTTGGCTGGAACACAGTTGAGTATGAGGCCCTAAATGAAGATTTTTCGACCCGTGGCCGCCGTAGCGAAGAACAAGTCCAAGTGCTGCGTGAACTTTGGACAAAACCATTGGTCAATTATCATGGCGAGTATCATACAATTACAGATGCGGGCCTCAATCCTATGCCTGTCCAACAGCCGATCCCGCTTTGGTTTGGTGGTGGGGCCGATGCTGTATTGCAACGGATGGCGCGTATGGGCGATGGCTGGATGCCCAACTCGGCTCCTATCGAAAAATTGCAGCCATCCTATGCAATCTTACAAGGCTATTTGGCTGAAAATGGGCGCGACATAACTACATTTGGCATAGACGTGCGGATTAACTTTCATCAGCACGAGGCCGCAACACTGCCTGCGATATTAGAAGCATGGCAACGTTTTGGTGCAACCCATTTGTGCATTAATACGATGGGCGCGGGTTTACAGGGCGCGGATCACATTGGGGCCATTCGGCAGTTTTGGCAGACGATTCACAGCTAGATCGGAACCGTTGTTATCTTAGCGGTGTCTTTTTAACTGAACACACCAATGAGATTGAGGTTTGCCATGTTTGCCCAAACAATCAGCCGCCGCATGTTGTGGTCTTTGATAGTAACGCTGTTGTTATTTGTAATTAACGAGGCCCTGACACTATAAAACCTGCACCTGAAGTCTTACAATCGCACACTTTCAAGACCGCGTTCAATAACCCAGCGCATACTGTTATCGGTGGTATCATGCAGCGCTCTCTGAAAGTGCGCCCGCGCCCCCATTAAGTCGCCGGCGCTGGCTGCTTGGCTACCTTCAAACACATGGGCCAACGCCCGATAGGTGGGGCGCTCATCAAGTGTAGACAACTGGCCGGCTTGGCTCTCCAATAGCGTCAATAGTTTGTCGATGGCAAGGTCGGATTGTGGATATTGTGATAAACCTGCATGACTGACCGCAATAAGCGCATAGACATAGACCAAATCTTTCAAGTCAGACTCGCTATTACGTAGCAACACCTCTAATGAGGCCCGCGCTGCTTCTAGGGTTTGTTCGTGGCGTTCAATTTCACTTAAGGTTTGCTTTAGCTCGGCATCAGCAGTTTTGCTAAGGTTGGCATAAGCCGCCATGCGTTTATAGGCTTCGGCGGCTTTTTGCAAGCTGCCTTCGCGCCGATAAGTCTGGGCGATCATCTCTAGGGTTTGGGCAATACGGTGATCGGAGCGCGGCTTATAGGCAATTTCTATGGCCAGCGATTCTTCGTAGGCTTTATGGGCTTCTTTCCAACGCGCCTGAACGCTATAGAGCCGCCCCAACAGGCGATAGCGGTTGGCTGTTTGTAGCGGCTGCATGTGGCGGTCAGTATAAACCAACGCTTCGTGATGGCTAGTGATAGCCGCCGCTAAGTCGTTGCATTGTTCATAGGCCACTGCCAATAGATCCAGCGTTTCGACAATACGGTTGTTAACTTGTTGGGCCATGCCTTTTTCGATGTCTAACGATTGTTGCAAGATGGGTATAGACTCGTCAAAACGGTGTGCGTCATTAAGCGTAGCTCCCAGCAAACGCAGCGTCAGTGCCAACTCGTCGCTATTGCCTTGGTGATAGCTAAGGGCATCGTTAAAAGCGCGTTCGGCCTCGCCATAGAGGCCTTGAGCGCTAAAGGCTTGGGCAATGGCGCGGTGGGTAAGGGCAATTTCAAGCGCAGGTGCATCGGTAGTAATGGCTAGTGCTTCTGTCCATGCATCGCGGGCTTCGCTTAGTTGGTTCAGATGGGCCAGTGCTTGTCCATAACCGCGCAAGGTAGCGGCCCGTTCGCGAGGCATTTGGTCGGCGGGCTGAATGCTAAGGGCTTCTTCATAAGCATATAAGGCTTCTTCATAGCGTTCGGCTTGCCGATAAGTATCGGCCAACCCAGCTATCACCAACCCCAATACTTGCGGCGTGCCATAGCGTTCGGTTTCGGTGCGGGCTTGCAAATAAAGGGCAATGGCTTCGTTATAGTCGTGCATCACCACATACACCCGCGCCAAGCGTGTTAAGGTTTCGCTGTGGGTGGCGTGGGCAGGGCGGCGGGTATTTTCTAGCGTATCAAGTGCATTGCGGTAGGCAATGGCCGCTTGCGGAAACTGTCCTTGGGCTTCATGGCTGGCTGCTAGGCTGTTATAGACCTGTGCAGTATGAACCGGATCAGCATCGGGCAAGGCCCGCAGCATAGACAGCGCATCTTCATAGACCTCTACTGCTTCGGCGTAATGATTTGTGCCAGACAGCAGTTGGGCCAGCATAGTCAGCACACGCGCTGCGTCGCCGGCCCGATGCTCACGATCTAGTAATGGAATTGCTGCTTGAATGTGCTCAATTGCCGATTTAGCATCGTTTAGCTTCAGGTGCAAGCCCGCCATTTTTTCTTGCAATAAGGCCTGATAATGTGGAATTGGATGATACTCAAGCGCAATGTGTAAGTTACGGACTGCTGTTTGTAACTCGCCGCTTTCGCCTTGTGCAATAGCCGTATATTCATGGGCGAGTGCATAAGTAAACTTAGATGCCGCTACTTCTGGGCGCAATAACGGAGCCAGTGTTTGGATAACCGCGTTCCATTGTGACTGTTTCAGCAAAACATGTCCTAAATCGCGCCGTACACTCCATGCAATAGATGTTCCTGCATAATAATTTTCAGCGAGTTTTAGGGCTTCTTCGGCAATGGCGAGTGCGTCATTGGGGCGGTTATGATGCAGCAAACTGCGAACGGCTAAACTAAGCGCCAATAACCGTACACCATGTCGCTCATCGTGCAAAGCATCCGAACGGCCAGCCAACAACGTCATCCATTGATGAATGGTACGCACGGCATGATCAAGGTTGTCTAGTTCTTGCTCGGTGCGGGCTTTGTTGGCCAGCATAAAGCCTGCAAATTGCAGATCGGCAGGCGGCGTGCTGCTGAGATGCCGCAAGGCCAATTGGCATACATCAAGGGCTTGCCCATAGCGTTTTTCTTCAAACAACGCCAAAAATAATGCTGTTTGGGTAATGAAGTAGCCAGCCGCATCATGATTAGCATCTTTATGGGTTAGGGCCCGCCGATAATTGGCAATGGCCCGATCCATCTCGCTATTAAGCCGATAGGCATCGCCCAAATGATGGAGCGCCATGCCAATGCGGGCTTCGTTACGGCTTGGGCTGGCTTGGGCCACGTTTACCTCGTGCTCGAAAGCCGTGAGCATGGGCTTAACACGCCCTAGGCGATGATAGGCTCGTCCCATGGTTCGGTACACATCTGCCCGTGCCAAATGATGGGTGTTGGGGGGTGTTTTGCTAAAGGCATCTAGGGCTTGTTCGGCCAGTTGCAGAGCCTTTTCAGTGTTGTTTTCCATTAGTTCTAGCGCAGCCAACCCGCCATAGGCCCACCCACGCAAGGCTTGGCTGGCTTCTTTTAACATCGGAAACAAGTCTAGCGATTGATAATAGACTTGGCGTGCTTTCGGGATGTCGCCTTTGTTCACATAAGCCTGAGCCATAGTCAGCATAATATTCATGCGCTTGGGGTTTTGTTTGCTAATGGTGTCTTGCGCGATTTCATAGCCTCGAATGGCGTTGTCATAGTCATGTTGCAAATGATAAATGATCGCCCGCAAAAAGGCGCTATCGCTGTCTTGGGCTTCGGCCAGCGCCCCCAGCGCATCGGCATAGTGTCTGGCTTGCAAATAGGCTTCGGCTTTTACATACGGGGCGATAGTATCGGCTGCCGCCAAAGTTTGCAGCAACAAATCCCATTGGCGCGTTTCACGATAAATGCGGACACGCTCTAAGACAGTATCGGGTTCATCATCTAATACCCCAAGCGCATCTTTATGGCGTTCTTGCTTACGATAGACCATAGCCAAGCCCAGCCGAATGAGATGCAGCGATTTTTCGGCTTTTAAGTCATAGACCAAGCGGGCCGCTTTTTCTAAGAGCTGCACTGCGGCTTCATAATCACCTTTAAGCGTGCAATAGCGTGCATTGGCAACCAAGGCTTCAGCGTGTTCATGATCAGAAGCGTGGGCTTCGCTAAGGGTAAGCCCTTCTTTTAGGGTAGCCTCAGCAGCTTCTAGGTCGTTTTGCTCAATATGGCGCAGGCCTTCAGCAATTTTTCCGGCGGCATGGGCGCGTTGCCCCATCAGGCGTGGTGTGGGCATTTCTACGGTTAGGTATTTGGGCGCATATTCATATAGATAGGGGCCCAACGATCCATTAATTTTCTGCAAAAAGCTGCTGTGGCGATTTTGTTGGCCATAGTCTATGGCGTGTAAAACCTCGCGCTGAAAGCGATAGACTTGTTCGGGTTCGTCTCGATAGCGCCGCGCAATCCCCAACACCCAATGTTCAATGCGTTCGATAATCTTCTTATCAATATTCTTATTGCGACTGAGCTTTTCCCACACTGCCCGATGGGCCACATGATAATTGCCAACACGCTCGACCATGCCATGTTTCATTAAAAACGCCAGTGTCCGCGAACAAGTGAGGTGATCTTCAATTTTGGCAGCGGCCATCAGGGCTTCTTGGGTGCAACCCACGGCTGGCAACAGGGCAAACGCATCAAGCACCGCCAAATAATCGGTGGGCATGGCTGCCAATGAAATGTCGAGGGCGACGGTAGGATCAGGATGGTCGCTTTCTATACGAGCATTAAAAATTTCGACGACATGCTCTAGGGGCAAGCCGTCTTCGCGGAACAATGCGCCAGTTATCATAATGGCCAAGGGGTGGCCATTTAGCAAGCGCACCAAATGGGTTAGCCATGCCCGCATTTGGCCGCGTAACACATTGCGGTCGGTAATGCCACAAGCGTGCAACAATAGTTCAAAACCGTCGTCGGGGGGCAACACCCGCAATGTCACTACATCGTCAGGGTCGGGGGGCAGGGTTTCGCCTTCTTCAGCTTCAGGGGGTATGTCTTGAACTGCCACCAACAGATGACGGGTGAGTGTCGAAAAAATGGCGACATCGGCGGGCGTGCAATTATCTACCACCAGCAAGGTATCATCACCAAGTGCATCGCGCAGGGTCAACATTTGTTGGTTAATATCGGGTTCCATCAATACTTGGCTCTGATTGAGCAGCAGAGCCAAGGTTTGGGGCAAATGAAGCGGGTCATCTATCCACCACACCCGCCGATAGCGTTGGCGGGTGCGTTCGTGGTTGGCAATGTGGCTCAGAAAGGTTGTTTTGCCCACCCCCATATCACCTATAATTTTCACGGGGCCATTGCCCGCCAAAAGTGTCCGCATGGCGCGTTGGGTCTCGGCCAGCCGTACTTTGCCCAATAAATTAGCTAGACGTGGCAACAACGTTAGCCCCAAGGCCCGATCTCGGACGGCTTGAATGGGCTTGGGATACCACATAAAAGGCAATACAGGCAGCAATGGTTCGGGGGGTGGAGGTGGAATTTGAATAACAAAAGGCGCAAAGTTAAGCACCCGTTGGTCTTGCTCGACAGGGAACTTTAGCAACTCTACTGATTGGTCATGAAATTCCCCCAGCAAAAACCCTTGTAATGCTGGGGTAAATGGTGGCAACTCTTGGATCGTCATAAACTAATATCTAGGTTAGGCACAACCGATCTGACGCGCCAATTGCATATATTGTTCGACATTGGCGGGTCGAAGGGCCAAAATGCGCTTCAGGGTTTTACAGGCTTCTTGGGTGCGGTTGCTGCCCAATTGAATCTCTAATAGGCGTTTAAATTGCTCGGCGGCTTTTTCGGGTTGCTTAATTTGCTGATAGACTGAAGCCAAACGGAACAACACACCTTCGTCTTTGGGGCGTTTTTGTACCAAGCCTTGCAACAAATCTAAGATACCCTTGCCATTGCGATGTTTGGCATACAATTGCAACAAGCTGTCTAGCTCGCTCATGGCTCCGGGAGTGTCGCCCAAACGGAAGTTTAGCTCGATCAACATTTCGCGGGCTCCGGTATCCTCTGGCTCCATATTCTTGATATTTTCATAAGCGCGCAGCGCTTGGCGGGTGTCTAGGCGTGTTAGTTCTACATCGGCCAATTTATGTAGCAACTGAATCATCACTCGCTTATCAATGTTATAGCGTTGGGCTATCTGAATAGCTTGTTTAAGGGTAGTGCGGGCCCCGTTATAATCGGCAAGATTAATTTGCGCGTCGGCTAAGGTCAGATATTGCCCAACAATTTCATCCCAGCGCTCATCTTCTTCTAGTAGCCCAATGATGTCTTGGCGTAAGCGAACATCTAATGGCGACAGTTGGATAACCTCATTATAGATGTCGCGGGCGCGGCCTTTGTTGCCGCGTGCTAGATAGGTGTCGGCAATTTGGCGGTATTTTTGAATGCCGCGATCTACTTGTCCCATTTCGACCAAAATATGCCCTACGCGCTGATGAGCGGCCAGAAAATCGGGTTCTTTTTCGATGATATAAAATGCCTCATCCATGGCGAGGTTATATTTACGCTGTTTGATGTAGCGATCTATCGAATTGATAGACTCCACAATTTCGGGTGGGACTGAGGCAATTTCGACCATTCCACCGCCACCGGGTTGTTGCATTGCGTTTTCGAGTTGGTGGCGTGTTACCTCTACCCGTTGCTTCCAGTCGGGGCCAGTCAATAGCTCAAAAAAGCGCGTGTTCAGATTTTCTAGTTCTACCCGATCCGATTTTTTGGCGTTTTGTAGCAAGCGTTCATATACAGCATCCAGTTGGCCAGCTTCGTCATCACTCATAGCCATGCTGGTATCCACATATTGCATTGTCTGCACCAAATGTTCGGTGGCTTCTTGCACATTGCCCAATTTTAGGTGGGCCAAGCCCATGCCATGATGTGATCCCGCCGCCAATTGGCGCTCTGATACGGCCAGTTCAAAAAAGCGTACCGCTTTTTGGGCTTCGTTGCGTTTTAGCATCAACTCGGCGATACATAAATTAAGGGCTGGCGTGCTAATGTTGGCAGCCGATGCCTGCCGATAGGCCTTAAGGGCTTCTTCTTCTTCGCGCACCCGATGGAACTCAATGGCTTGTATCAGCGCAACAGCATTAGGGTTGCTCATTAAGTCCATATCACCAATATAAATCGCCAACATTTCGAGGGCGCGTTCTACTGCTTCGCCGATGGGCCCTTCTGGGTTATAATCGGCGGTGGGTTCTTCTATAGGCTCATCATCAAAGCCCGTTTCTTGCTCTTGGGGTTTGGCTTTCAGGCGTTCGTCGGCATAAATTAGCTCGCCCCCAGTGCGAATGGCTTGTAGCATGTTTAAGGCTTGGGGGTTGCGTGGGTCTAGGCGCAAGGCCCGTTCGACGGCTTGAATGGCGACTTGGGTTTTGCCCTGACGCTGAAAATTGGCGGCTAGCGTCAAATACTCGCGCACCGCTTGTTTCTTATCACCAATGCGCTCATAGGCGATGGCTAGTTTTTGATGAATTTTGATGAGGCCGGGTGTCACGCGGGTGGCGCGTTCCCAGTTGCCAATGGCTTTTTCGAGATCGCGGCGAGCCAAATAGGCCTCGGCCACACTCAAATATTGAGCGGCGGCATCTTGTAAACGGCCCATACGCTCAAAAACGTCGGCGCTTTTTTCTAGCGGCAACGGATCGTCGGGGCTTAGTTCGTGGGCGCGTTGATACACCTGTAGAGCCTCTTGCAGGCGTGGTGGGCGCACATTAATAAGCGCCAAACCAAGACTGTTATAGGCCTCGGGCAGTTCTGGGCGGGTGCGGATTGCCATTGAATAGGCTTGAACCGCCTCTTCCCAGTTTTTGCGCCACGCGGCATCATGCCCCGCGTTCATTAAATCTTCATAGCTATATTCACTGGCTTGCGATGCAGGTTTGGCCATGCTTGTCATCACACTACTCGGTCAACATTGTTTATTATGAACGTTGGCAGATCACCCCAAAATCGTAGGGGGGACGCTTATCACCCTACCCAGTATACAACTATAATGGACTTGTCCACAATTTTTAGTCGGCACTAAGGCGCTTGGAGTGGTTATGATCAATCATCTATTGCGCGTCATTCTTTTGGCGCTTTTGCTTTCTTTCTTTAGTATAACGGTTTCTGGCACAACTGCACAATCTGATGATGAACTTGTACGGATTGATCAGGCAATGTCTCATTTAAGTGACTATTTGGGGCAGCCTGTTTCGCGCCTAACCAGCGAATGGACATGGGCAGAAGCCATTTTTCCTGACAGCAGCTTTGGGTGTCCGGCAGCAGGTGTCGTCTATGCTCAACAGTCGGTGCGGGCTTATCAGGTCAGTATTTTGTTTGGTGGCACACGCTATGATTATCGGATTAGCGCCGATGGCGCAGTGGTGATTTTGTGCCGCAACAGCCGCCCCGACCCCAGCAGCGTT
>CAZLPC010000037.1:0-13543 GCA_964561305.1 uncultured Anaerolineae bacterium | reverse complement strand
TAATAGGGCCGGTGCAATCACCAGCAATGGATCAATGCTTTGGTCATCAAACAGGGGGGTATCGCGGAAAATGAGCAACCCAAAGCCGCCCAGCGCCACCACACCCACAATGATGTCAATATAGTAACGCTGAATCCATGACAGGGTATTGCTGCGGATGGCCGCGCCGCCATACGAAATAAGTGGCAAGCGCAATGTAGGAATTAGCGAGGAGGTTAGGGCAATAAACATCAGCGCTGCCAACCCGAAACTCCAGAAAAAGACTGTGCTAGTTAAGGGTAAAGGGAAGCGATCGGTCCCCACTAGGCTAGGGGCCAACCCTTGTAACAAGGCTTGGGTTAAAAATGGTGCAACCAAAGCCCCAAACACACAAATCAGCAGGGCTTCGATGCTTCGCAGCGCCAACACTTGCCCATCGAAAGCGCCCCGACTTTGTAGCATGGCGATTTCGCGTCGTTCGCCACGCCGCACCAAAGCCGCCGTAATCAGCAAAAACAACAGCACCAAGCCACCGACCTCTAAGAGCAAAATCAGAAATGGTACAAAATTCACTGATTGACGCTGGTCATAATCTTGCAAAATGCCAGTATCTTGCGCATTGCGCACATTATTATAGTTGATCAGTCGGGTGTGATACTCATAGCGCAAATCAAGGTTGGTGCGGTTGCCCGCCAAACTAAACTGCTCGACAATTGTACTGTTGTTGAACTCTAGCCGAACGGTCATTTCATTTTGAAAAGCACGCAGGCGCTCACGGGCTTCATCAATGGTGGTATAGGGCAATTGGCTATAATTAAACAAAAAGCGCCAACCCACTGTCGGCAATGTTTCTGGCACAAAGTCTAAAGCATCTAAAACCGATTGCTGATTGGTAAACATCCAGAATTCGGCGGGCCAGTTAATTTGTACCACTCGTAATGGCGAGTCAAGTTTTGTTGGATCGGTATCAATGCTACGCATGGCCATCCAAAATGAAGATTCTTCATCTTGGGGGGCAAACACAGCGCTAATATGCACGGCAAACGGCTGACTCGTCGGAAACGGGCTAACCTTAAGTTGACCATTGCGTTCTAAACGCTCGTCAAGGGTGACAATATCGCCCACTCTGAGGCCAAATTCATTAGCCACTTGGGTGCTAATGGCCGCATTAAACACCGCACCTTCTGGCACAACTGTTTGTGAAGGCAGGGTGCCTTGCACCACCTGAACTTGCGCTTCCCAACCTTCAATCCACAATAGATGTGTACGGGCATAGTCGCTATCGCGGGCGGGGTTTAGTTGTTGTAGGGCATCGCCGGCGGGATCATAAACACCCATTGGTGCAGTGCGATAATACGTCACAATATCGTCATCGCCCAGCCAGCCCTCAAAGGGTTCGCCCATCAGATGCTCTTGTGCGATTTGGCGCACCACCTGTTGGTCAAGATACTCAATGCCTGCTATAAAATCGTCTTTTGTAGCAAAGTCAATGAGCCTAAACGATGTTCGCATTCGGATATTGCTATTGTGGGCTGCTTCGCTTTCCAGCCGTTGCACCAAGCCCACTTGGGCAACCGCCGTGGTGTATAAGGGGATCATGGCTCCGATGCCTGCCCCTAAAATGACACCGACAATAATTGTTACCAACGACCGCCACTTGGCCAGCAAGCGTGCAACCGCCAGACGAGGAGCCCAACTGACAAAGTTGGTTGTTGAAGCAAACGCCGGCCATACATAGCGTTCTGCTATTGACAACAAAAATGGTGGCATACGCGATTCTCTCTAAAGGTCTACTTAAATCTAGCGACAACAACATAACCATCGCCTATCAAGGATAATATGGGATTAGGCGGATGGTGGTTCAAAATTAACCCTCTTCACAAAATTTGCCCACCATTAGGGCCAAATGTCATACAGATTAAGTGCGGGTTAGCAACGAAAATCCATTGCTTGTGCTGATTGCACAATGCTATACTCCATATAAACACCTTACCAGAGTAAATTCTGGAGTAAGAAGGGTGGCCAATTGTCTCCCCTATCTGTGTTGTATAGTTTTCTCTTCTCTATTACGTTCGGAAATCGTAAAGGAGTGATCCAAACTCATGACTGAAGCACCAGCAGCAAGCAAAGGGCTTGCCGACGTTGTTGTCGCCGATACCATTAAAAGTAAAGTGGATGGCCAAAATGGCCGTTTATACTATTTGGGCTATAAGATTGAGGATTTAGGTGCTTATGCGACTTTTGAAGAAGTCACCTATCTGCTTTTAAACAATCGGTTGCCCAATAAAAGTGAGTTGGCAGCATTTACAGCCGAAATTGCCAACCAAGCCAGCGTAGAAGATGCTGTTATCGCCGTTATGAAGCAGTTACCCAAAGACGGGCACCCCATGGCTATTTTACAAGCCATGGTCGCCATTTTGGGTACATTTGACCCTGAAGCCGAGACCAGCACCCCCGAAGCCAACTTAAGCAAATCCATTCGGCTTATCGCCAAAACACCAACCATTATTGCGGCGTGGGGACGTATCCGTGAAGGGCTAGAACCAGTTGCACCCCGCACCGACCTAGGCTTGGCCGCCAACTTTGTCTATATGTTCAAAGACCGCGAGCCAACTGCTGCCGAAATCGCGGCGATTGATGTGTACTTGGTATTGTTGGCCGATCATGGCTTTAATGCCAGCACATTTACCAGTCGCGTTGTCACTGGCACAGATGCCGATGTGCATAGTGCAGTTGCCTCGGCCATTGGCGCATTAAAGGGCCCCAAGCATGGTGGCGCAAACGAAGCCGCTATGAAGATGTTTTTTGAAATTGGCGAGCCAGAAAACGTAGAAAACTGGTTTAATACCGAAGTGAAGGGCAATGGCCGCAAGATTATGGGCATTGGCCACCGCGTCTATAAGGCTCTCGATCCGCGTGCCTCAATTCTAAAAGCCCGCGCCAAAGATCTTGCTGCAACATCAGAAAACAGCAAATGGTTTGAAATCGCTGAAAAATTGGATGATCTGGCCCGCGCCGATGTCTACTTTCAAGAGCGCAACCTATATGCCAATGTAGACTATTATAGCTCGATAGTCCTTTACACCATTGGCATTCAGCCCGACATGATGACCCCACTATTTGCCATGTCGCGCATGGCTGGCTGGGCCGCACACATCCTAGAACAATGGGCCGACAACCGCCTCATTCGTCCTAAAGCCAATTATACGGGCACTGTGGATGAGCCATGGATAGCCTTAGCCGACCGCTAGGCCAACGCCCATTAACACAAAACGACCCCAAGTTCGGGGTCGTTTTTGAGTGGTCACTTTGTACGGTGCTGATTAGCTATGATTCAATAAGTGATCGAGTGCGGCGGCAGGTTCTGGATAACTAAAGCTAAAGCCTGCCTCTTGTAAGCGAGTCGGCAGCGCATTTTGCCCCTTTAGCAAGACCACTGCCATTTCACCAAATAGCACTTGAAAAGCAACTGCCGGCACTGGAAAAACCGCCGGTCGCTTCATTACGCGGCCCAAAACATGCGTAAATTCTTGATTGGTAACAGGGTTCGGCGACGATAAGTTATAAACTCCGGCTGCGTTCTCGTTTTCAATTAAGAAGGCAATGGCAGCCACCTCATCATCAATATGAATCCACGGAAAATATTGCTTGCCACTAGCGATGGGGCCGCCCACAAATAAGCGGAAAGGCAGCAGTTGACGCGGGAATGCGCCACCATACATGCTCAACACCACACCTGTCCGAATCGTGACCACGCGCACACCTTGATCGCGCAGTGGCTGAACCGAATCTTCCCATTGCACACATACATCTGCCAAAAAGTCATGGCCAGCAGGCGCAGCTTCAGTTAAAGGGGTATCGCCAGTTTCGCTGCCATAATAGCCCACTGCCGATGACTGAATCACCACCTTGGGTAAAACCCCTGCTTTTTGCACCGCATCCACAACCGCTTGGCCTGCATGAGCGCGGCTGTTGATAATGGCTTCTTTGCGCTCGTCTGTCCAACGCTTGTCAGCGATGCCCGCTCCGGCCAAGTTAACAATGGCCGTGTCGTCAGTGATGAGGTTGCTCCAGCCATCACCTGTTTTTGCATCCCATTGTTGTAGCTTAACGCCGCTGGGGGCGTTATGGTCGCTTGGTCTACGGCTTAACGCATAGACCTCGTGTCCAGTGGCGGCCAAGTGAGTAGCAAGGGCCGATCCAATTAAACCTGTTCCGCCTGTTATGATAACGCGCATTTGCACCTTCCTTTTTTACACATTTTGAATGATAAACGTGGGAGAGCCGTCAATATGACGCATAGCGCGGCTCTGCCATTTTGCGGCATACTTTATATCCAAAACCATCCATGATGCATGGGAGTAGATAAGCCATGCCGACTGCACCTTGTTTTTACATCAAAGTTGACGGCGATGTAATCGGACAAATTGAACTCTCACGATTTCCTTTTGTTATTGGACGTGCCCGCGAATGTGACTATGTTCTGGACACGGACGGGGTTTCGCGCCAACATTTGCAAATAGACTTCAACCAGCGCCAAATTGTCGTGCGCGATCTTGAAAGTCGTAATGGCACTTTCATGAATCTTGAACGCATGATTCCCAATCAAAACTATTTATTGCGGGCGAATGATCATCTTACGATTGCTGATACACTCACGCTTATTTTTGATGATCCAGCCACCACCTCACAACTAGACCTCGACCACTATTTAAATGTTGGGTTGCGGGTGGATGTCGAAAAGGGCGAGGGATATATCAACGATGTATTGCTAGACCCACCACTTAGCCCTAGCCAGATTCTACTGCTACAGCTCTTGCTTCGCAATGAGGGTGTGGTGGTGACACGCGAAGAAATTCGGCAACATGTATGGGGCGAAGGGATGATGGTCAGCGATCAGGCGATGGATGCCTTGGTCAGCCGCCTCCGTAAACGCCTGCACGAGGCTGATTCAGAGCATGAGTATATTACGACCCGACGCGGCTTTGGCCTTATTTTCCATAACCGCCGTCCCGGTATGCCCCCACCCAATCATTAGGGATGTCATCAAGGCGTGGGGCAACAATGGTGATCGCGTCATGTTTTAATGGCGGGGGGCTGTTATAGTGAAAATCATATATAACCAAGTTGGTTTATGCCCCCCATAACCATTTCGGTTGCTCCCAAACAACTAAACCTCCTCAAAACTTTAAGCGTGGGGGTTTAGTATTTTCTTGTGGGTATTTTTCGCTATAATGCGGCACAATAGGCCCAATATTATATGCCCACCTAAGTATCCATTTAAGAAATGTGCGAACTCAACAATGTCAATTCTTACCGCACAAAACGTCAGTAAGTCCTTTGGTGCAGATGAAGTCTTTAGCGGAATTTCTATTCAAATTCCGCAAGGATCGCGCATTGCATTAGTGGGGCCCAATGGCGCAGGCAAAACCACATTGATCAATATTTTGCTGGGCCTAGATGCGCCCACCGACGGCACGGTGCAACCCAAGCGCGGCTTAACAATGGGCTATTTGCCCCAGCGCCCTGAATTGTTCGGCGAACACACTGTCTATGAAGAAATGCTCAACGCCATCCGTCCTTTGCTAGAGATGGAGGTACGTTTACAAGAGCTAGAACATCAACTTGCTGATCCCGCCTATGGCGCTCAACACGACGATATTTTGTCGCGCTATGGCAACCTTCAACAATCGTTTGAAGAAATGGGCGGCTATACTTACGAGTACGACATTAAGCGTGTGTTGCAAGGGCTTGGCTTTGATGAAGACGAGTTTCAGCAACCTCTTTCGTTGCTGTCGGGTGGGCAAAAAACCCGCGCCTTTCTCGCTCGTTTGCTGGTCGAAAAACCTGACTTGCTGGTGCTAGACGAACCGACCAATCATCTCGATATACAAGCTGTAGAATGGCTTGAGAACTATTTGCGCAGCCTTGATAGTTCGCTATTGATGGTGAGCCACGACCGCTATTTTATGGACAAAGTGGCCACGATTATTTGGGAATTGGATTATGGCGAGCTAGAGACCTATAACGGCAACTATAGTCACTATCTGAAGCAGCGCGAAGAACGCTATGAACGCCTAATAAAAGAATATGAAGCCCAGCAAGCTTTCATTGAAAAAGAGCAAGACTATATTCGGCGCAACATCGCGGGCCAAAACACCGCGCAAGCCAAAGGCCGCCGTCGCCGCCTAGAGCGCATGATGGAAGGCTCTACGCGCCTTGACAGCAACCAAAGTGACAAATCATGGCTTATTCAGGCTCCTCATCGCCGTAAACCCATGCAAATCCGCTTAAACGCTGATGGGCGCACTGGCAATGAGGTATTGCGTGTTAAGGGATTGGTGGCAGGCTATGACGAACCGTTGTTTGAGGTAGACGAAATTTTGCTTTTGCGTCAAGAAGTGGCCGCTGTTATCGGCCCCAACGGCGCAGGCAAATCTACTTTATTAAAAACCATTTTGGGTAAACTAGACCCACTAGCAGGAACTCATAAATGGGGTAGCAATGTCAAAATTGGCTACTTCGCCCAAGCCCACGAAACCCTGATCGAGACTAATACCATTCTTGATGAATTGTTGTCCGTGAAAAACTTGCCCATTAGCGAAGCCCGTAGCTATTTGGCGGCTTATCTGTTTACGGGCGATGACGTGTATCGTACTGTCAGCACATTGTCGGGTGGTGAACGGGGGCGGGTGGCTTTGGCCAAGCTGGCTTTGGGGGGAACCAACGTGCTGCTATTGGACGAGCCAACCAACCACCTTGATATTCCTGCCCAAGAGGTCTTGCAAACTGTTTTAGCCGATTATGAAGGTACAATTTTGCTGGTTAGCCACGACCGTTATATTATTGATGCGTTGGCGACTCAGATTTGGGATATCACACATGGCACGATGCGCGTGTTTAGGGGAAGCTATGCAGAATATATTGCTGCTCGCGATGCTGAAAACAGTGGCAATAGTGCTCGCCAAGCAACAACTACCCCAAACGGGGGAGCAACGGCGGCCCAAAACAAACAAGCGCACCCAAGCGGCCTAAACGACTTTCAGCGCCAAAAGCGCCTGAAAGAGGTAGAAAAAGCCATCCATGCTCTAGAGGTTACGATTGCCCAGCTAGAAGCCGCGATTGACACCGCCAGCACCAATGGCCAATTGGACAAAGTGGGTACACTTGGGCAACAATATACAGAAGCCCAGCACCAACTTGAAATGCAAATGGAAGAATGGCTCTACCTTTCTTGATATTCCGTAAAGTACAAGTTAAAATCAAGTCCGTAGCTTAAGATACACAGCGGAGGAAACAGCAGTGGGGCACTGGAAAGATAAATACGTTATCGGCATTACAGGCAACATTGCGACCGGAAAAAGCCTTGTCAGGAAGATGCTAGAGCATCTTGGCGCGTCCACCATTGATGCTGACGGTCTGTCGCATCAGGTTATGTTGCCCGGTGCGCCTGCGTACCGCCCTGTGGTCGAATGGTTTGGCAAATGGATTATTGACGGCGAAGGCCGCATTGATCGCAACCGCTTGGGCGCAGTGGTTTTCTCACATCCGGTTGCATTGCAACAACTCGAAGCACTGACACATCCCATCATCAGCAGAGGCATAGACACCCTGATCACCCGCGCCACGCAAAAAGTGGTCGCGGTAGAGGCCATTAAACTGCTAGAGGGTCAACTAGCCAAGCAAGTAGATGTGGTTTGGGTGATAGACAGCCCGCCAGAAATACAGCTGAAGCGGTTGATGGAAAAACGCAAGATGAGCGAAGTCGAAGCCCGCAAACGGATTGTGGCCCAAAACTCTCAGGCCGAGAAAATTAAAGCCGCCCAAGTGGTTATCACCAACACCGGCGACCCCAGCGAAACCTTTGCCCAAGTGCAAGCGGCATGGAATAAGATTTTTGCATCTCAGCAAACCCCACAACCCGCCGAACCTGAAACAGCTGTGATCAAGGTTGCGCCTGTTCAACCCAAATCTACTCAAGAAATTAAGATTGAAGAGCTAAAAATTCGTCGTCCGCGCCCCACCGATTTTGAAGAAATTGCAAACTTACTCAATGTAGAACGCAAAACAAAACTAACCAAGTCTGATGTGATGATGAGCTTTAGCGAAACCTCATATCTTATCGCCGAGGCCAATGCTCAAATTGTTGGTGTCATTAGTTTTGTGGTCGAAAACTTGATCACTCAATCCAACGAAATCGCCGTGGCGGCCAATGCACCCAAAGGCCCCGTGGTGGCGAATTTAATTCGCCAAATGGAAACCGCAGCCGACTCTTTGCAAAGCGAAGTCTCATTTATTTATCTTTATGAGAGCGATAGCGACTATATCTCGCTCTTGCAATCCGAATCGGGCTACGAAATACTGGATCGTGTAGAAGACATTAAGTTCCCGGCATGGCGCGAAGCCCTGCGCTCGCGCCCAGAAAACACCAAGATTTTGTACAAGAAACTGCGCGAAGATCGTATCTTAACGCCGTTCTAAAGGATATGGCACTGTGGAAAACCAAACCAACAACAATAGCAGCACAAGCGGCATTCTGAGCCTCGTCGATCGCTATCCGCGTATTTTGGCGTGGGTAGTGTTGTCGGTGGGGATCATCGCGCTATTGGTGTATGAAGCCCGCGATATAGACCTAACAGCCACCAATTGGTTGGCCCTCGTCATTGCTTCAATTGCGGTGTCGGGTTTGTGTATTTGGATTGTTAGTTGGGAAGATGAGGACGAGCAAGAAAGCCTAGCCGAAAACGCCGAACTTGCCGAGCCAGCCTCCTCGCCCACACCCCAAAAGGCCGAAGAATAACACACGACCTTTTGAGAAACCGACATAAAAAGCCCATGCAAAGCCTAGCGCATGGGTTTTTTTAGTTGATATACTGATCTTCTAATTCTTCGCGCAGCCGCAAATAGCTGTCGTAGCGATTAGCAGGAATTTGGCCTGCCCCCACTGCGGCCAACACTGCACAGCCCGGCTCGTGCCGATGCGAACAATCAGCAAACTTGCAGTTTTCGCTAAAAGGCCGCATTTCTCTAAAATAGTTGTCTAGTTCATCGGGTTCAATATCCCATGGGGCCACCGAACGAATACCCGGTGTATCAGCTATATAGCTCCCCTCAGGAAACTTGATCAATTGGCTAAAGCGGGTGGTGTGCTTGCCTTTGGTGGTGGTTTGGCTAACCGCACCAATATCGAGTTGTAGGCCAGATTTTAGCGCATTGAGCAGACTACTTTTGCCCACCCCCGACGGCCCCACCAATACTGACACGGTGTCGGTTTGATGAAAAAGCTGTTGCCGCAACTGCTCGATATTGTCACCGCGTTCGGCGCTTAAATAAATAACCCGATAGCCAATTTGCTCATAAACGTCAAAGATCGCCTTAATTTCAGACGAATCGGCAATGTCAATTTTATTGATACAAATCACAATTGAAGGTATTTCAGCTTTTTCGGCCATAACCAACAGCCGATCTAGCGACCGCGGGTTTGGCGTTGGGTTTTTGGCCGCCAACACAAACACCACTTGATCGGTGTTGGCCAAAATGATTTGTTGTTCTTCATGGGCTGTGCCAACACTAGCCCCCGGAGCCGTCCGCGATAGCACGCGCTGGCGTTCTTCTACCCCAACAATTGTTCCGGTTTCATTTTCATTCAATTCAAAAGTCACAATATCGTTAAGGGCAACAATATCGGCGCGTTGGGCTTCGGCTTTGCTAACTGCTTTTTGGGCCTCTAGCTTCAGTTTGCCACTAATTTGGCAACGAATAATACGATGATCCACTTCGACAAAGAAAAAACCACTTTGAGTACGGATCACACGTCCGCTTAACAGTTTGGACGCAACAGTTGGTTCATAAGCAGCAGATAAAGGGGTATCGTTTGTCAATTGGCAATTATTTTCTACTAGATGAACAGCGATTGTTCAACATATCATATCATAGAACTGTTTGACAAGGACACAGCGCCTGTGCTACATTACGTGGCATCAATTGTCATAATCCACTCAATTTGTATGACTGACTACAGGGGATACATCATTGGCCGATAAATCCCATATTCTAATAGTAGAAGATGATCTTGATCTTTCAGAAATGTTAAATGCTTACTTCAGCGTGCAAGGCTATGAAGTAGCCACGGCCGCATGGGGCGAAGATGCTGTTCGTATCAGCACCGAGCGCGATTTTGACTTGATTGTGCTGGACATTCGACTACCCGATATTGACGGATATGAGGTCTGTCGGCGTATCCGTAATAATCGGCGTACCCAAAACACTCCGATCATCTTTCTGACTGAAAAACGTGACCGTGTTGATAAACTGGCGGGCCTTGAATTGGGCGTGGTAGATTACATCACCAAGCCATTTGACATTCAAGAACTGCGCTTGCGTGTTCGCAACACACTCAGCCGCGTCGAACAGTCATCGCCCATGAACCCCATCACCAATCTTCCCGAAAGCAACATGATTGACGAAGAACTACAAAAGTTGCTGTATGGCGAAGAATCCATGACTGATTGGGGCTTATTGCTGATTAGCATTCGTGGGCTAGATGCCTTCCGCGAAATGTATGGCTTTGTCGCCTCTGATGATGTGCTGCGCGCCGTGAGCCTGATGCTAAACAACGCTGTGCGCGAAGTGGGCAACCCGACCGACAAAATTGGACACATTACTGCCAACGACTTTGTAATTGTCACCCATCAAGAGCGTATGACAGCCCTTAAAGAACGCATTCAGGTTCGTTTGCAGCAATCAATGGAATATTTTTATCCTATTAGTGATCGCGAAAAAGCCAAGCAGGGCCTTATCGAAACCCAGCTTGAACTGCTGATTGGCCTTATCGCCAACAGCACCGACTTCACCGATGTGGATATGCTGAAGGATGCGCTCTATAAATCGTTGACTCCTGCCAGCAGCTAAGATAAAAGCATTTTTAAGTGAAAGGCGTTAGAATCGGGACAAAATTTTGTCCCGATTTTTTGTTGATAGAAGTGCAACGTTTTCAATTGAAATGCGTAGGTAAATGGTAGAACGGTCGGCGGCAACCAGACAGGAAGCGAGTGAAAGCAACCGTGTCGGACGAGCAAGCGATTATTCAGCGAGCAATAGCAGGCGATGTCGAGGCTTTTGGCATGTTGGTCGAGCAGTATCAACAAGCTGTGGTTAACCTTGCCTATCGTATGTTGGGCAATTATCAAGAGGCAGAAGATGCTGCCCAAGAGGGCTTTATCCGCGCTTTTCGCAACCTATACAGCTATGATCTAAGCCGTTCTTTTAAAACATGGCTCTTCTCCATCACCTCTAACCATTGCATAGATCGGCTGCGGAAGCGTCGCCTAACGTGGCTTTCTATTGACGAGCCGCTGCCGCCCCATCCGGCATTGATGAGCGATGAAACGACTGACCCCGAACAACAGTTGTTAGAGCAAGAGCGCAGCATCTTTATTCAAAGTCTTCTAAGTGAGTTAGCGCCCGATTATCGTGCAGCGGTTGTGTTGCGCTATTGGCACGATATGTCTTATCTTGAAATTGCTGAGGCCTTAGGAACCACCGAAAGTGCCATTAAAAGCCGTTTGTTTCGGGCGCGGCAAATGCTCGCCGATTATGCCGATAATCAACAGCCCTCTAATGTGAAAGAAAGGTAGGCGGCCATGTCTCGCTGGGAATATCAACCTGATCCCCAAGAACAACCCGATGAAGAGCAGCAACTGGCCAATCAACGTGATGCACAAGCAGCCGCCCAACGCTTAAGCCTACCCGAAACCGATGAGCAAAATGAGGCCAGTACTGAGCGCCTACACTATATCGAAAACTTGCTTCGCACGGCTCCTTTGGTATCGGTATCAGTGGGTTTTGCCGACCGCGTGATTGCGGCTATTCGTGGACAAGACACTGATAATCCTGACTATCGTAATGGTTTGGGGATTGTGCTGGGTCTGATGATTAGTATGGTGTTTTTGCTTACCGTGATTGCCTTGCCCGCCTATCTGTTTCTTTTAGCCGTTTTAAGTACCGATACAGAGCAGGCGGTTAATGATTTTGGTACGTTTTTAAGCGATCAAGCCGACGTGATTGGTGCATTCATCTTCAATCCGCCTATTTTGGTCATCTTTATATTGGGTACGTTGGGTAGTATGACCTTAGTGATGTTTGTGTTGCGCTTCATGCGCGATTTGTTTGCTTAAACATCAAGCAATAATGGCACATTTAGTGTATACGCCCGATATAAGGCCCACAAAAATCGCTTCATATCGCGCACCGACTCCTCGTCATGATCTGAAAATTGGTGCAAAAAAGGAAATTGCTCTATAAACTCTGCTGCCGACAGATCGTGCTGCCACAAGGCACTCATTTGTTGAGGCGTAACATCACTGCGTGGGATTGCGTTGTAAAAAAACAACAACATCACAGCATGGGCTGGCTGTAAAGGACCCAACAGAAAAGTCATCTCAAACAATATATCGGTGGTTACATCCATTTCGCTATAGCGCCGCGCTAGCGTATCGGCGTTTTCAAAGTAAGTCCCCACCATATCCCTAATGCGCCGCGTTTCGTTGCCCGTATAGCCAAACTCTTGTACCGTTCGCATCAGCATCAAAAATAGAAGCGGGTCTTCTGCACCCGGCAACTGCTCTAGCAACCAAATTTCCCCCCGATTGCCGATAGGGTAGTTGATTGCGCCGAAGTTATCTAAGAAGTCGCCAATTTTGAAGTGAGCGCAAGCGTCATAGGCGGCCATAACGTCATCTAGTTGTTTCACACGCTCAAACGCATCGGTGGCCAGTATTGTTTGGCTAAACTCGTGACCATCAGCATCAAAGCGCGACACCTCAAAACCAATTTCTTCTAATGGGCGCGGATCGTTTCGTTGCTGATATAAATTGATTACCTGCTCGGCGCGAGCTTTGTCTTTCAGCAATTGCAACATCTCTAGCAGTGTAAAAGTATCGCGGGGGATACATGGGCTATCAATAATGTAATCAATGGCCATCTGGGTTAGCTCCTAACTGATAATGCAGCACCGTAGCGCGGTCGTGATTAAGTGTGACCAAGCTAAAGCCGCCCGGCTCTGTAACTGCAAAACGCTCGCTGGCATCGTTGGGGAAAATAAATTGACTGAAGGTGGCGGGGGCGCTGCTACACAATATGCCACGATACCAATGGGTGCTAGGAATGTGGATATGCCCAAATAAGAGTGCCCGTATTTTTGCTTGATAGGGCGCAAGCACATCAAAAAAGGCTTCAGCGTTTTCAATTCGCATCCGGGCATCTAGCCAACCAGTGCCAGTTATAACGGGCAGATGATGCACCAGCATCACAATTGAGGTGGCAGTGCTATTTTGTAGGGTATCGGACAGCCATTCCAAGTGTTCTGGCTCTATATAGCCAGTCGGCTGGGTGTGGCCAAAGGTATCGAGTATGATGAAATGATAGTCTTTGATTACAAAATCATAATTGATGCGCCCACTACCACTTGGCAAGTTGGGAAAGTAGTCGCGCAGTGCATCGGGGTCGTCGTGGTTGCCACGCACCACATAAAGCGGATAGTTGAGTTGCCCCAACACATCATAGG
>CAZLPC010000036.1:2452-13773 GCA_964561305.1 uncultured Anaerolineae bacterium | reverse complement strand
CGTTTACGGCATGGACTACCGGGGTTTCTAATCCCGTTCGCTACCCACGCTTTCGCGCCTCAGCGTCAGAACAGACCCAGTCAGTCGCCTTCGCCTCTGGTGTTCCTCCGGATCTCTACGCATTTCACCACTCCACCCGGAATTCCACTGACCTCTATCTGTCTCTAGTCTATCAGTTTGGTACGACCTCTCCCAGTTGAGCTAGGAGCTTTCACGCACCACTTAATAAACCGCCTACGCGCGCTTTACGCCCAGTAATTCCGGATAACGCTCGCCTCCTACGTTTTACCGCGGCTGCTGGCACGTAGTTAGCCGAGACTTATTCCTGCCCTACCGTCCTTACTCTTCAGGCAGAAAAGAGGTTTACGAGCCGAAACCCTTCTTCCCTCACGCGGCGTTGCTGCATCAGGCTTGCGCCCATTGTGCAATATCCCTTACTGCTGCCTCCCGTAGGAGTCTGGGCCGTGTCTCAGTCCCAGTGTGGGGGGTCACCCTCTCAGGTCCCCTATCCGTCGTCGCCTTGGTGAGCCGTTACCTCACCAACTAGCTGATGGACCGCAGCCCCCTCCTTCGCCGATATAATCTTTACTAATGGGCTTCTAGTCCCCACTAGCATACGCGGTATTAGCAATCCTTTCGGATTGTTATCCCCCTGCGAAGGGCAGGTCAGCTACGTGTTACGCACCCGTCCGCCACTATCATCATTCTCCGAAAAGAACGATAACCGTTCGACTTGCATGTATTAGGCACGCCGCCAGCGTTCATCCTGAGCCAGGATCAAACTCTCCATCATAGAGAATTCTCTCTTTGTTAACCTACCTCGCGGTAGTTTCTTAACTTACTTCGTGTTGCAACTTCACTCACAACAGGAATTTCTGGTTGTTCATCATCACGATTGGATTGTTAAGGTGCTGTGGCATAAAAAATGCCGATAGAATTCATTCCATCGGCACACTGACACTTCGTCACACAACCTCAGCTTCTCAGCCCAAATTGTCTCCGCTTTCCTGTGTCTCGTATGCCTGTTGGTTCAGCATTGTCACTATCCTTTAGATGGTGATTGCTTGAATTCTTTTTTTTGTTTGCTCCCAACCACTTCTGCGTTGTGGCTGCGAGGTTTCAAGATAATATCATAGCCCATTTTCCAATGCAAGGCCTTTTTTACAACTAAAGACAAACTTCGTTACAAAATTTTAAATTTCTCGCTTGTCATCAACCAAAACTCAGTTGGCAAAGCTAAAACTTTCCGATTTTGTACGGTTTAGGCTATACTGTCTTATATAAAGACTTCTTGTTTATCTTACTAGGAGACCTTGACGATGACCGACCAATATCAAAGCGGGTATACTCCTCCCGAGCAACAAAATCCACAACAATATCAATATGACCAAAACCCACAGCAGCCCTATCAACAGCAATATCCTGCCCAGCAACCATACCCTGTGCAACAACAGCCTCCTGCCCAGCAAGCCTATCAACAACAACCTGCCCAAACGCAATGGTATCAACAACAAGCTACTCATCCTGATTCTGAGCATGTTCATACCACTGACAGCTTGTCGGCAAATGAGTTTGTTGTTGAAATCAACACTGAACGAGTGACGGGCGTTTTTGCCGTTTCTGGTGTCAGTTCATATATGCTTAAAATGCAAGATGGCAAGCCCGTAGGCATGGATTTTCCACCCATTACTCTAACCAAAATGGTACAACAAAATCCTAACTTAGCATTTAATCAATGGACACGTGAGACGGTTGCAGCACGCGGCACACGCCTTCCTACTCGTGATATTTCCATTATAGCGATGGATGAAGGCATTGAAACACGCCGTTGGATTTATCGCAATTGCTGGATTAGCGCCATTCAGTTTTCTGATTTTGATACCGCGCTTGATTTCTTAATCGAAGAAAAAATTACGATTCAGCATGGTGGTGTAGAAGAAGTTTGGCCCGGTTAAATTGCAAACATGCCCCTAAAGAACCATTAGGGGCTGCTTCTTCTCAGCATTTCCACATCAACCAAAAACCCCCAACTATAGTAGTATTCATCAAACAATTGTTTTGAAAGGACTTTCTATGAGCAGCAAAGTAAGCCGTTCGGCCTTGCGTAAACGCAACGCAAATGCCATTGAAGTGAGAGTTGCATTGTTAGGACTTGATCGCACCACATGTTCCATTGGGTTTGGGCTAAAAAGCTATAGCGAGCGTCCTGATAGCAGAGTAGCATTTACCATTATTGGACGCGACTTGGATAATGAAGCCATGAAAACCGCCCACAAATTGGGCTTAATTGATAATTTTCAGCGCTCATTAGATAATGCCCTAGAAGGGGCCGATATTGTTTTTATCAATGAGCCATTAAGCGAAGTTAGAGAGCTTTTTGAACGGTCGGCAACACTATTAAAGCCCGGTGCAGTGATTATTGATCTCTCGCGCCTAAAGCAACCCGCAGTGCAATATGCCACCCGTTATTTCCCACGCGATGAAAAAGGAAAAAGCCCATTCTATTTGGTGGGCGCAACTCCGCTGATTGGCTATGAAAATTTGTATAGCACAGACTTTTCGGTAACGGCTTCACGCGAGTTTTTGTTTAGGGGTTGCGATATGCTGGTTGTGCCAAGTGCAGCTGTACCTCCTGAAGCCGTTAAAGTTGTGACAGATATTGCTGATTTTCTATCTATGAAGCTGCGCTTTATGGACCCTGCCGAACATGATGCACTGGCTAGCATTGTAGATGGCATTCCCACCTTGTTGGCAATGGTGCTGTTTCAAACCGCCCACAACTCGCCGGGCAGCACCGACATTTTCCGCACCACCAATAGCGAATTTGCAATTGCTGTCCAAAGCCTGCGCCATGTATCATCTGAAGATATGGTGTTGCTATGGCGCAATAATTATGATGCCATCACGCGCCATATTGACGAAATCATCAAGACTCTAAATGCCATGCGTGGGCTGTTAGAAGACAAAGAACAAGACCCTGAAATGTTGCAAAGTTTCTTAGATACTTTGCTGAAGGCTTTTGTGGCGTGGGAAGTTCGACGCGAGCAAAACCGATGGGATCAGCCAAGTGAAAATGCTTATGATGATGTTTCAGTGGGCATTCCTAATATGTTGCCGGGCATTGGTGGGCGGCGCATTCTGAAAAGTGACAGAAGTAGCGAGTAATCGGTTGGGATTAGGTGGCTTCTTTTGCCGATAAATATGCTTGGCGTTTGCGCCAATAGATTAGCCGCGACCGTGCAACGGTGATATATTCAATCAATGATTGTTGAACAAATACAAAGATAAAAAGCACTGTCGAGGCCAACACAATCGCTGGGCCAGCAGCAATATCAAAGTGATAGCTTACATAAAAACCCACAATGCTGCTGGCTGCACCAATAATGGCCGAGAGCAACATCATCCAATTAAGGCGATGTGTCATTAAGGAAGCAGTGGCAGCAGGTGTAACCAAGAGCGCCAGCATCAGGGCAATGCCCACAATTTGTAACGACACCACAATGGTAATGGCCATTAAAATAAGCAGTAGATAGCGAAAAAACTCGGTTGGCATTCGCAGAGTTTGGGCCAACACATTGTCGAATGAAATTACAAGAAATTCTTTATAAAAAATAAGGACTATTGCAATAGTGACAATGCCAAAAACGATGGTAAGGTGTAAATCATCAACGCCGACATTAAAAATTTGCCCAAATAAAATATGAGTTAAGTCGCCAGAGTAGTTTTCTACCCGCGATACCATCGCAATTCCCAATGCAAACATACCTGCAAAAACCACCCCAATGGCCGTATCGTTACGCAGGCGATTTTGGCGCGTCAAAAAGCCGATCAATAAGGCACTCACAATACCTGCGCCCAACCCACCCCAAAACAAAGGGTTATCTTGGGCATAGCCGGGTACATCATCACGACTTTGCCGCTGATACATATAAGCCACACCGGGCAAAATGGTATGAGCTAGTGCATCCGAGAAAAACGACATCCCGCGCACAACCACCAAACTACCTACTACACCCGACACCACCCCAACCATAATTGCGGCTTGTAGGGCGGTTGAAAGGATAGGGCTATTGATAGGTTGGGCAATATACCACGTATAGTGGCGCAGCAAGACCTCCCATCCACGTAAAATTGTCTCAATAATGGACACGCCAAAATTATCCTGTGGGGGTAAAAACGTGACGATAGCCGCCAAAGGTCTGTTGCATATTGGAGACCGTGTAGGCTTCTGAGGGTGTGCCAAAGGCAACTTGTTTCTTATTCAACATCAGCACTTTGTCGTAGTGAGTTGCGGCTTGATCGAGATCGTGGGTGGCGATCATTACCGATACTTGGAAATCACGCAGTGATTCAAGCACTTCAAAAATTTCGGCTTCGGTGGCGGCATCTACACCTGCAAACGGCTCATCCATAATCAAAAGACGTGCTTCTTGGGCTAAGGCACGCGCAATAAAAGCCCGCCGCCGTTGCCCACCCGATAGCTGCCCAATTTGACGATAGCGCAAGTCCCACATCCCCACTTTTTTTAGCGCGTCTGACACTGCTGATTTGTCGTGGCGGCGGGCTGGTAACATGTATCCAATGTGACGCAGACGGCCCATCATCACTACATCCCATACATTCACCGGAAAACGCCAATCTACCATTTCTTGTTGGGGCACATAGCTAACATAGCTATGGCGACGTTGGGCGCGACCATCTAGTAAGATCCGTCCACTATAAATAGGGAGCAACCCAACAATACCCTTAAACAGCGTAGATTTGCCTGCGCCATTGGGGCCAATAACGGCCACCCGCTCGGTGGGAGAGATACTAAAATTGACAGCCTTAAGCGCGAGTGTCTCGCCATAGCGCATTGAAACATCTTGCACCTGTAAGGTTAAAGGCGTGACAAGTTGCATTTTTTCGGATGTTGTAGAGTTGAGTTGAGTTATCGCTACCATACCTAAAATGATACAATGTATCACTCAATTTGACTAGCCTCTTCTTACCAAAGTTGTTTAAAAATGACGATTTCACACTGGTTGACAAACGCGATGTTTTGTTTATAGAATAGTGCTATCTTGGCGAATATGTCTTAGCGTCATTTTCCCCAAGAGATTGTAAACCGGAGTAGAAAGTACCCCCATGGTAGATACAGTTATCCGATAAATGTTGATAATCGTCGGCTTCGCCTGACCGATTGGTCGTTCCATTTTTCACAACATTTCTAGCAAGGATAGCTGTTGCCATGCTTACAGTCTCTAATATCGCGGTACAATTCCGCGCTATAAAACAACCTCTATTTCAAAATGTATCCTTCACTATCAATGCGGGCGAGCGCGTGGGCTTAATTGGCCCGAATGGTGCTGGCAAGACCACCCTCATTAAAGCCGTTTTGGGCCAACAAGACCTTTTGCAGGGTAGCGTAATCTTTAGCCCTGTCAATTTGCGCGTGGGCTACTTAGAACAAGGCTTGTCATTTACGGATGAGATGACCATTCGTGAAATATTATTCCCATATAGCACAAATCTGATGCTAGCCGAGCAACAGCTAGAGTCAGCCGCCAATCAATTAGCAGATGCCGATGAGTCTACGATAGATGCTGTGATGCGTGCTTATGACGACGCATTGGGTCAAATAGAATTTTTTGCGGATTTGATGGATGAAGCCGCCGCCGAACGTTTGCTAAAATCCTTTGACCTCGATCATTTGGACATGGGTGATCCTGTCAAAATCTTATCGGGTGGGCAGAAAACACGCCTCAATATCGTTCAAGTTTTGCTGAATAACCCCCATTTGCTTATTCTTGACGAGCCGACCAATCACCTCGACATTGTGGCGGTTGAATGGCTTGAAAACTGGCTGCGGGCGTTTGAAGGCGGCGTGTTGGTGGTATCACATGACCGCTTGTTTATGGATCGTACTGTGACCCAAATTGTGTCTTTAGAAAAAGGCGCAGCGCGGGTCTATGCGGGCAACTATAGCGATTATGTTGAGGCCGTACAATCCCAGCGCGACAAACAATGGGCCCAATGGCGTGATGAACAAGTTGAAATAGAACGAATGCAGGCTTCTATTCGGCGTACCGCCGACAAAGCTCTACGGAAAGAAATTGGAACGAAAGACAGTACACAACGCCGCTATGCCAAAAAATTGGCCAAGTTGGCGACCAGTCGTGCCAAGAAATTGGAGAAGTACATCCACGCTGAAGATCGGGCTGATAAACCCGACCGAACATGGCAATTGAAGATAGATTTACCCGATGTCGCAGCGACAGGCCAAGAGGTACTTGTCACCAAAATGCTGTCCATAGGCTATGACCATGCGCTGTTGACAGATATAGAACTGAGCATTGGGGCTGGTGAGCGTATTATTCTCACTGGCCCAAACGGACATGGCAAAAGTACGCTTCTGAAGACCCTTATTGGTCAGTTGCCACCATTAGGGGGCGACATTCGCTGGGGAGCGCGGGTAAAAATTGGCTATCTCTCGCAAGAGCAAGATACACTACCGTTGGATGGCACACCCCTCTCGACGATTGAGGCCATTACCACTTGGAATCAGACTGAGGCGCGGTCGTTCTTGCACTTTTTCTTGTTTGCTGGCGATGATGCGCTACGTCCGAATCATCTGCTCAGTTATGGCGAACGGTCGCGGCTGATGTTGGCCCAATTGGTAGCTGGTGGGGCGAATGTGCTGGCGCTAGATGAACCCATCAATCACCTAGATGTGGCCGCGAGAGAGCAGTTTGAGCAGGCCCTTGCTGGTTTTCCGGGCAGTATCAT
This sequence comes from uncultured Anaerolineae bacterium, assembly GCA_964561305.1. Classification (GTDB taxonomy): domain Bacteria; phylum Chloroflexota; class Anaerolineae; order Aggregatilineales; family J027; genus J027. The sequence continues at coordinate 7,005 of CAZLPC010000036.1, read as the reverse complement.
CGCCATTGCCCACGACCGCTACTTCATAGATCGCTTTGCCACCAGTGTTTGGTATATTGAAGATGGCGAGCTTTCAATAGATAACCGCGAATTGCTAGATGTCTGAGAAACCCAAAACGCGCTTGGCTGTGGGTTAGGCGCGTTTTTTAAATATAGACCTCCTAAAAATAAAGGACTTTCATGCGGATAGAGTCGCTGCAATTGATGGGACAACATATTAAGCTGGTGCTACCCACCCGCCAACATGCCGAACAGCTATTGGCGGGTGGAAACTTGGCTATGTTTCAATATACCTTTGGCCCCACCCAGTGGACAACCGATGGGATATGGGCATTTTTTGAGGCGCGGCTTGCTGCGTCAGATAGCCTTCCGTTAGTAATGGTCGAAAAAGCAACGGGCGATACCGTCGGATCGAGTTCTTTTCTGGCTATTGCGCCCGATCATCGGCGTGTAGAAATTGGTAGCACATGGGTTTCGCTGCACAAACAAGGCACATTGGTTAACAAAGAAGCCAAGTATCTGATGTTAGACTATGCCTTTGAAACGATGAATGTGCAGCGCGTCGAGTTTAAGCTAGACGCACGCAATATCCGCAGCATGAAATCGCTAGAAAGTGTCGGCGCGGTGTATGAGGGCAAGCTGCGAAAACACATTATTTTGCGCGATGGCACGGTGCGTGACTCGTTATACTATTCCGTCATTGAGGATGAATGGCCAAGCGTTAAGCAAAGGCTTGCTCAAAAAATTTATCAGTAATGGAACTTTCTTGTGTTGAGGTGTGTCTTTACACCCAGAAAACACCAGATGCAAGAAGGAACCCAACCCATCATGAAATACACCTTATCCGTGGTGATGATTTTATTATTCGCCACGCTAGCTTGTAATTTATCGTCAGGCAACGATCCACAACCGACACCACTTGTATTTAATCCATTGCCAGTTTCAAACACTGACAATGACTTTCCGCAAGAAGGCAGTGGCGATAATGCCCCAGATACCGATGGTAATACAACCAACGACACCAACACTGATAACTCATCTAGTGGGTCGTCAGGCTCAAACACTGGCTCTAACAATACCAATACAGGCTCAAATACGGGCAGTAATAGTGGGACAACCACTTGCACGCCACGCACCGATTGGACAATTTTTTATAGCGTTCAACCGGGCGATACACTCGGCGATTTAGCCAAGCGCACAGGCTCGACGACGACTGCATTGGCGCAAGGCAACTGTTTGGACAATGCCAATGTGCTATCAGTGGGGCAAAACCTGCGTGTGCCGCGCCAACCCAACCCCCCACCGTTTACACCAACCATTGGCTCATTGCGCTTTACGCCCACTGTTTCAGAAAATGGAACCTCTATTACTGTACCCAGTGGACAACGCATCACCATCAGCACAACGGCCAGCAGTGCAAACAGCGTCAGCTTTTATATGTTGCTAGAGACTGGTACGCCCCAATTGATTGGAACTGACAGTAATTTGGCTGATGGGGCTAGCATTGGCTGGGACTCACCGCGTGATGGATTGGGAACATTAACGATTTTCGCCGAGGCCGTAAATGCAGCTGGTCAAAGGGTCGCTTCCGCTTTTTACGCCGTCAGTTGGGGGCCCAGTTGCCCCTATGGGTGGTTTTTCGGCTTTAATGCCGATTCAATCAACCATACCTGTCCTTTGCCCGTGTTTAGTGGAGCGACGACTGCTCAAGATTTTGAAGGCGGCCGGGCCTTTGATTATCCGATTGCGTCCTATGACGGCCTCAGTTATATCTTCGTGCTGTATAACGATGGCAGCTATGAGTATTTTGTAGACGAATACAACTCGAATATTCCGCTAGACAACAGCGACCTGACTGTGCCAACCAACCGCTATGCACCCAATGGCTCGATTGGCTATTTATGGAAGAACAACGAAGGTGTACGAAATCGGCTGGGCTGGGCTTATTCACCTGTCGAAAGTTTCACTGGCCGTTGGCAGTTTGCCGAAGGTGATGCCGAAAGCACTCGCTTTCCGCCTATTTTTCCGGGTTGGTCGGTCTATATAGACTATGGCAAAAACGGCTTGGTCTTAAACTTAACCGAGATGAGCGCAGGCAACAGTGGTCGGCGCTGGAAAACGGTGGGCCGCTACTAAATTGGCAGCAAAAAGGCGCTCTCGTGCAGAAAGCGCCTTTTTGTTAAGGGGTTAGCTATTGGCAATTTCGCGGTTAAACTGGGTGTGATAAAGGTCAGCATAGATACCATTCTGTGCCAACAGTTCATCGTGTGTGCCGCGCTCTACAATCTGGCCACGATCCATCACCAAAATGAGATCGGCGGCCAAAATGGTGCTTAGGCGGTGCGCAATCACGATACTGGTGCGGTTTTGCATGGCTGTTTCTAGCGCCTCTTGAATCAATGCCTCTGATTGAGAGTCAAGGTGGCTGGTGGCTTCATCCAACACCAATATTTTGGGGTTTTTCAGCAACACGCGGGCAATTGAAATGCGTTGCTTCTCGCCCCCACTCAGGCGATAGCCGCGCTCGCCAGCCACGGTTTCATAGCCTTCGGTCAAGCCCATAATGAAGTTATGAATGTTAGCCGCCCGACAAGCAGCTTCTAGTTCTTCTTGGGTGGCATCGGGCTTGGCATAAAGCAAGTTCATGCGGATGGTATCATGAAAGAGATAGGTCTCTTGTGTCACCATGCCGATGTGCTGACTAAGCGATTTGAGCGTTAAATCACGCAGATCGTGCCCATCAATGGTAACATGGCCGGCACTCGGATCGTACAAACGCGGCAACAAATAGGTGATGGTGGTTTTGCCCGCACCACTGGGGCCCACCAATGCCACCAATTGGCCCGGCTGAATCTCGAAACTAACATCATCCAGTGCATAGCCGCGTGCTTGTGAAGTCGCTGTACTGTTGCTTTTTGGCTGATCATCATCCGATAGCACGCGCTCCACTTCGTCGTCCCACATGCGCTCTACTTGGCTTAGGGGGTTGTTGCCGTTGGTGGTGTCATATTGAAAACGAACATTTTGGAAGGCAACAAATCCTTCTATAGTGTCAAGTTCGATTGCGTCGGGCTTCTCAGCGATTTCAACGGGAATATCCAACACTTCAAACACGCGCTCAAAGCTGGTCATAGACGTAACAAAATCTACAGGCGCATTTACCAATGATTGTAGTGGGCCATACAATTGCGATAACAGCGCCGCAAAAGCCACCAGTGTTCCGATGGTGAATGTGCCATCTAATACCAAACGCCCGCCGATATAGTAAACAATCGCCGTGCCCACCGCGCCGATAAGGCCTAAAAATGCGAAAAATGTGCTGCCAGCAATGGCTTGCTTTACGCCTGTTTCAGCCACTTTGCTGGCGCGTTTGTCAAAGCGGGCATTTTCATCATCCCCACGCCCAAACAACTTCACCAACATTACGCCACTGATGTTAAGCGTCTCGTTCATCAGCGCGTTCATTTTGGCATCTTCTTTCATTTGCTCGCGGGCAAGGCGACGCAAAATGGGTGCGGTGCGGCGGGCCGGATAAATGAACAACGGCAACACAATCAACCCCAATAGGGTTAAACGCCATTCTAACGCCAACATCACCGCTAACATGAAAACCACAGAGATAAGGTTAGTGATGATGCTCACCAGTGTGGTGTTGACGGCCCGTTGTGCCCCCACCACATCGTTATTGAGGCGGCTCATTAATTCGCCAGTTTTGGTGTTGGTGAAAAAGCGCAACGACATTTTTTGCAAATGGGCAAACAGCGCCGTCCGCAAGTTATAGATCAAGCCTTCGCCAATGGCAGAATTGAGCCAGCGTTGATAGACCAATACGGCCGAGTTGGCCAAAGGCACAAACACCAAACCAAACGACAGCAACGTTAGGCGCGAGAGATCGCGGTTGGGCAAGGCGTTGTCTATGATGTCACGTAAAATGAGCGGCCCCGCCAAACTCAATACCGATGAAATGATGATGGTAATAAACATCAAGCCGATTTGCACGCGGTAGGGCTTGGCATAAGCGAATACCCGCTTTAAAAGTTTCCAGTCCAGTTGATTTTGGCCCGACGTGGCTTGATCAGAGTAGATCACGCGCCACCAGTTGCCCGACATTCCCATGTGTAACATTACACTTTACTCCACACGTTTTGATTTTTAAGTCTGGTATAACCCTAACTTAACCGTGGGAAATTGACTACTGCCCAAATGGGTAGCTTACTCTATGCCAACTGTATCAGCGTGAGGATATGCTGCAAGGTGACGGGATCGTTGCTCATCAGTTGAGCGATGCGGCGGCCAGCAGCAATGGTGAACGCCTCACGATCATCAGGGGGGTGGGCGACAGCTGCTTGCTGAATGACAGCCGCCAACAGTTCAACACTGTTTTGCACGCCCCCCGCGCTCAAAATCATACGGATGAACGGCAAGTCGGGATTTTTGGCAACATCAGTGAAAAAGGCGATTTGTTCGGGCGTACACAGGCTCACGCTGTCTAGACTCATAGGGGGGCGTGGCGGAAGGGTATGCAAAGGGCGGCCGCGATATACAAAACCGAT
>CAZLPC010000036.1:0-2442 GCA_964561305.1 uncultured Anaerolineae bacterium | reverse complement strand
CTGGGATCATGCGATTTTCGCGCTGATCGCGCACGGCCATCGGATTCATGTCGCTGGCCATAATCAACTGCCGCACCAACGGATCATCATCCACCCGAATCGCCGTGATTACGCCCACCAAAAAGTTATCTTGGGTGCTATCTATGTCGCGGGTTAATACAAAGGCCCCAAACGAGGGCGCACTAATCTCGGCGCTGCGTGTGCCACAAGTGAAGCCTTGGGTGCTGGCGCGTAAAACCTTCCCAATTTCCATCGTTTAGTTGCTCCTAAAAAGGATGATTGGATTGATCAAGGCTGAAACTTTGGCGGCCCGTGCGGGTGCTGAACTTGCCCACCAATTTACCCGATATTTCGGGGTTTTGTTGCTGGCGGATCAGTTCGGTGTTGATTAGTTCTTGCAACGTTTGGCGGTCGGTGTTGCGGATCACGGCGATTTCATCGGCGCGGATGAGTGCATACGGGAAATTGCCCGACATTCGACACTGCGCGACCAGCAGGGCATGGGTTTCGCGCACAGCATCCGCCGATTTGGCCACCCACATTGGTATTTCTACGCGGGCGATGTGGGGCTGCCCTAGTGTGCCCACATTGATATAAAAGAACACCACTTCATAGCTGTGGCCCCAATCTTGCTTGTATTCTTTGTTTTGTGGGCTTTGCTGAATCATCAGCGCCGACCGTTCACCGGGCTTTAGCCAACGGCTAAACAACCAGCGATCATCAATGCCCTCATACTCGCCGGGGTGCGAGAGGCGATAGCGCGTAATTTCAGACTCATCGAGGATCATTAGCTCTAGCATGTTGATCACAAAACGGCTGGTGGGCCGATCCACATAGCCCGCAATGCTGACATGATGGGGTTGAGCATAGGTATCGGTGTCATGAATGCGTACCATTGCGGCGCGATAAGCGGCCATTAATTGCAGCATATCGGGTACTTCATTGCCCAGCCAAAACAGCAAGCGCCCATCATACAGCGCCAAAACCGTCTGTTCGGTGGTGCGTTGTTCCCACACTGCCCCCGCCAACACTTCCATCTCACGAATAGTACGGCGGGCATTAACGACGGCGTTGGTGATCACTTGATCGAAATGATCGCGGACTTCGCTATCAGCATAAGCCAAATGCGGATCGCTAAATTCTTGTGGCAAGCGGTCTGCGCCATGATAAAAAGTGAAGAGGCCCACGTTGGTCACATAATACAGGGCCGCAGCATGAATATCGGGGTAAATCTGCGAGCCATCGGCGGCAATGACGGTGGCTTTGGGCGGCAGTTCAGGCAAACCAATGCGGGCGGTTATCGGTTCTTTGTCGGGGGCAAAGGGGGCCGCACCCCGATAACCTGCATCATTGTGGCGGGCGATTTCCACTTGAGCTTGCACAGTTTCGTTATCGGGCAACGCATCAAATTGATGAAAGGCCGTTTGGCCGCGTTGGCTGATATCTTGGGTTTTATAGGCGATCATGCGCCCCATTTTTTCGATTTGTGGCTGTATTTTGGGGTAATTAACGGGCATCAGAATCCCCTTTGGCTTGGGCTTGCTTGGCCAATTCATAGAAATAGTCGGCTTCTTCGGTTGCCCCGGCCAGCGCCGCAATGTCGGCAGCCTCTAGCCACGCATCGGCAGCACGGGCAGTATCGCCCAACTCAGACTGCACAATGCCAAGGTTGGCTTGCAAAGTGGCATAGGCCAGTGGGGCTGTTTGGCGTGTAAAAACTGTGGCGGCTTCTTGATAGGCTGTTAAGGCGCGTTGCAGATTTAGCGCACGATCTTCAAAGTTGGCCAAGCGCCGACACACATTACCTACATTATTTTGCATGGTGGCATAGGTGGCATCGGGTTTATTGGGGTTGGTGTTCAGCAACGTTTCTTGATACGCATCTAACGCCTTTAGCAAATTGGCATAGGTATCTTCTAACTCTGAAAGTTCCACATAAATATTGCCCAAGTTCACATTTAGTACCGCATACATATCCGGAAATTGGCGCGGATCACATACACGCAAGGCATTTTTAAGGCTGATAGTAGCGTGCTGAAGGTTAGCTTTTTGATTGACCTGTTGAGACAGTTGATGATAGGTATTGCCAATTGTATTGAGCAATATAATGCGCTCGATTTGGTCGGGTTGGGTGCTGGATTCAAGCGCTTGTAGTTGATTTTCAAGATCGCGGATGGTGGCTTGCAAATCATCGCTCATAAACTTAACCGTTCGATTGTTCGATCTTAGCCGTGAGAATTTTGCCCCATATACTGGCTAGCCATTTATCAAAGCCGGGATCGTAGGTGCGGGCCATTTCTAGGTTTTGTAGCTCGGGGACAAGCACCCCATAGTTGTCCTCGGCGTGACACTGTTCGGCCAAGTTGCGATAATAGGTATAGTGCCGTTGGGCGGCGGTTGGGTCACCTTCGACACAATCCAGCACAATGGGGTCAACCCAAT
>CAZLPC010000035.1:0-13782 GCA_964561305.1 uncultured Anaerolineae bacterium | reverse complement strand
CCACTGGGCCGGTGTAAAATGTGCCATCATCAAAGCGAACCAAAACATCTTGGCGTGGTTCGGCGTATTGTATGCTCATCGTTGCTTTTCCTTGCGTTGGTTGTCCGCTATAGTTAAGCGGACTTATGGAGCAATAGTCTTATGAAACGAAATATTTTTGCTGTCTTCATCGCAATCAACCTTGGCCTTATCTTGATGATGGGTGCGGTTGGGCCTCAACATTCATCTAAGGCACAAGACGATAATACACCGACTGTTGTGGTGCATATTGTGGGGGCTAATGAGTCCCTCGCACAGATTGCCGCTCAATATGGCACAACAACCGACGCGATTATGGCCACCAACAGCCTTAATGATGCGCGTTTTATCGAAGCTGGCCAACAGTTGCTGATCCCCAATGCACAACAAATTCCTAGTACAGCAGGCTTTCGGCATACCGTTGCGCTTGGTGATACACTGGCTGGTATTGCAGCCCGCTATGCTGTCCCCATTCAGCAGTTGATTGCGATTAACCACATTGTACACCCGAATCGTCTGTACATCGGCCAACCTTTGATTGTTGGACAGATTGGCCAACGCCAAGCCGACTATGGCTATTATACAGTTACCGCCAACGACAATGCCCCTCGCATTGCGGCACGTTTTGGCATGACCCTTGATGAGCTGCGCCAGATCAACCGTTTAGCTATGCCAACGGTGGTATTTGCTGGGCAACGCTTGTTGGTGCGCGGATTGTCCGAACAACCCATACTGCCCACCCCACTCACCAGCCTACAACTAACGCCCCCCAATCCTGTGCAAGGACAATCGGTGAGCATTCAATTGACAACCAATGCCGACGCAACAGTAAGCGGGCAATTTTTAGGACGCGCCATTAGCCCCGTGCAACAAGACGATGGCATTTATTATGTGGTGGTTGGTGTACACGCCTTCACAGCAACCGGCGTTTACAATCTTGACCTACGATTTAACACCACCGATGGTCAAACGCTACGCCACGATGTGCGCTTATGGATCGGCGACGGGGATTATGGCAGCGAAGCCATTGATATTCCAGCTAATCGGGCCGATTTGCTAGAGCCAACATTGGTACAACGCGAGTTAGATCAAGTAGCTGCCATTATGTCGGGTTTTAATAGCATCCGTTATTTTAATGGGCTAATGGCGCTGCCTGCCAATGCCCCCATCACATCCGATTATGGCACGCGCCGTTCCTATAATGGCAGCCCTTATAACACTTTTCATGGGGGTACCGATTTTGGCGGCGGCGTGGGTGCGCCCATTATGGCTCCAGCTAATGGTATGGTGGTGTTGGCCGAGCCGTTGGTGGTGCGCGGTAATGTGGTCATCTTGGATCATGGTTGGGGTGTGTATACTGGTTATTGGCATTTATCAGAAATTGGTGTACAAGCAGGGCAACAAATACAAAAAGGGGAAGTATTGGGGTTGTTGGGCGCAACTGGCCTTGTTACGGGTGCTCATCTACACTGGGAAATGTGGGTGCAAGGCGTTCAAGTCGATCCAATGCAATGGATACAGCAACCCTTTCCTTAAACAATAATATCGGTATTGGTAAGCAAGGAGCAAGCAGTGAAGCGCATTATTGTAATAATGGTGTGTCTAGTGGGATTTTTGGTGGCCTGTCAGAACCCAGATAAAAGCAACACATCAGAAAACACCTCTTCTCTATCCACATTAGTCTTAAACAGCCCCACTAACGAAGCACATCTTAATTTAATTAGACGACAAGGCACATTAGAATGGCAATGGGAAGGTGAACTGGCCGATAATTGGTATTATGATGTGCGTGTGTGGCAAGACGGACAACCTGCCTTCGGCATTGCATGGGAAAAAGAGCCAAGATACATTTTAAATGGGTGGCTATTGGGTCAGCCATCAGGACTCTATTATTGGACAATTGCCGTTATTGAAGGCCAAGATGGACAATTTATACGAGAAGTTATCCCACCGCCACCACCTCACCAGTTTGCTTATGAAGCTCTACAAGATATTGATGTTAGCCCGTTTCTAACAATGGAAGCCGGTTTTAAGGCTACTATCTATGGGCAAGCCCTCATTCGTCCAACGGTAATAACGTTTGGGCCCGATGGCGCGCTATATGTGGCCCACTATAGCGGCGATATTTTGCGCCTTGCTGATAATGATGGTGATGGCTTTGCCGAATCTGTCTCCAATTTTTTTATCAATAATGACACCCTTAGCCTTGTGGTGGGCATGGTATTTTATGAAGATCGGGTCTATGTATCGGATAGTGGGCGCATTGGTTATTTAGAAGATAGCGATGCCAATGGCCAACTAGATATCTATACCAATATTGTTGAAGGGCTGCCTGCTTGGGAATATTGGGGCCACTCTAATAATGGCATTCTGATTAAAGATGACAAACTCTATGTAGGCGTGGGCTCGACCACCGATCATGGCCCGCTCAAAGATCCGCTCGAAGCCTCTATTTTGCGCATGAATCTTGATGGTAGCGAGCTTGAAGTATTTGCAACGGGTCTTCGCAATCCTTATGATCTCGCGATGTCGCCAGAAGGTGAGATTTTTACCGCCGATAACAACCCCGATCAACTAGACGATACCCTGCGCTATTTACCTTCTGAAGAAATTAACCACATCCAAGAAGGGCGCAATTATGGCTTTCCAAACGTCTTTACGCCGCCCACAAATGGTTATGGCGATACTCAACCGCCAGCTGTGCAGTTGCTTGCATCGGTAGGTAGCGCTGGCCTTACCTATTATCGTCACGACCGCTTTCCAGAACCATTTAACGACGGGCTATATCTGGCAACGTGGGGCGGCAACGACAATTTTCGTAGTGTACCTTACGGGTTTAGGGTGATCTTTATTTCTTTAACACCAACGGATGATACATTTACGGGCGATTGGCAAAATTTTGCCCGTTTCGAGCCCGAAGCCGAGATTTCGCGCCCAATTGATGTAACCGTTGGCCCAGATGGACATCTATATATCGCCGAGTATCTAACGGGGCTTATTTTTAGGGTGGATTATGTGGGTATTAGCAACACCGCCATCTCGCCAGATGCCGCGATTACCGCTCGAGGGCGCGATCTTTATTTTAACGGCACAGCCGACGCACCATCTTGCCACACTTGCCACAACAACGCGGCCATTGCGCCTCTTTTAAACAACATTGGCACTATAGCGGCTCAGCGTATAGAAGGCCAAAGCGCAACCGACTATTTATATCAGTCTATTGTTGCGCCCAATGCCTATATTGTAGAAGGCTATAGCGCCAATTTAATGTATCAGCAATATCAAGACGTACTATCGCCCGAACAAATTGATGCGCTTATAGCCTATATGCTCGCTCTAAAAACAGAAGAATAGGACAGGTGTCTGGTCAAGATGTACAGCAACAGTGGCATATTTAAGATTGGGTCTCTATAATACCCAATGGTCTCGTCTTTGGTTTAGCGATAAGGTTTGTGCAATGGAAGCAGTCATCTCAAAATTAACGGAACACGGATCATACTGGTCTGACGATTTTAGCGTGACAGATGAGGACTTAGAGCATCTGTTTAATATTTTTCTCGAAACCGAGACACCGCTTCACTTGCGCGACTTGACTTTACGCCTCATCAACTATCGGCTACAAGCCGCAGGGCGCTTTATCGAAACACAGATCAAGCGCGGGCCACTCTTTCAGCCCAAAGATGAGTATGAAGTAGGGCAACAAGTGGTCTTTCCAGCGCGAGATTATCAAATTGGCGAAGTGATTGCCAAGCGCGACGGTCAAAACCCCGAACACGGCGACTTTCATGTGATACAAGTGCGCTTTGAAGATGGAAAAGTGGCCGAATTTGCCAGCAACCTGCTTACCCCTCACACCCTTAATACCGACGACAACTCCTCGCTACCTACCAACAACGTTGATCCCGAACAGTTGTTGCGCCGCTATGGGCGTTCGATAGCCGTTAAATTGCGGGATCGGTTTGAGCAAGAGGAAGACGTGGTTTATTTGGGTGGACGTTGGTTTTTACGTTCTTTGTTGATGGATGTCAATATTGCCCATCTGCATCTGTCAGAAGCTGTCCTCGATATGTACAGTGGCGGCCCAATGAGCACCGAGCAAATCCTAAAAGAAATTGGCATGGAAGAAGAAGTCAATCATCGTTTGCAAGTCTTTTCAATGGACTTAGCCTTGCAACGAGATGAGCGTTTTGATGAAGTGGGGCCGGCAGGGCAAGTTTTGTGGTTTTTACGCAATCTTGAGCCAGAATCGGTGAAGAAAATCCCCGCTCAGTTGGTTTATAATCCGCTTCCACATGACACCAAACTGCTGACATCTGAAATGCGCGACTTAATCCTTGAAATTGACGATGAACTCTCGCCGATTTCGTTAGATGACGAAGATGAAGACGAAGCCACTATCACCCTCACTTATCCTTATCGTCGCACCGGAACTCTACCCCTTAACAGCACCCTTCAACACCTCTTTCCGACAGCATTTGAGACCAATGTCGTTATCACAACACTGGTAGACGCTGAAAGTAAAGAAGAACGCACAGGTTGGGTAGTGCGCGAGCAAGGCTATGTATTTGGCTTAAGCGAATTTTATAAGAAGTATATGGTTCCTGTCGGTGGTTTTGTGACAGTGCGACGGCACGCTGATCCCAGTAAGTTGATCGTAGATTTTTCGACACGTCGGGCCCGTACCGAGTGGATTCGATTAGCTGTTCCAGAAGGCGATCGGCTACGGTTTGAAAGCCACAAACGCTCAATTGGGGCCGAATATGACGATTTGATGATCTTTGGGGTTGAGGATTTGGCCGGACTAGACGAAGCTGGCCGCAAAAACCGTAGCACACCATTGCTGGCCATTATCAAAAAGATATTGCCAGAGTTGTTGCGCCTGTCGCCCCAAAACACGATCCATGTAAAAACGCTTTATAGTGCCGTAAATTTGTTGCGGCGTTGCCCACCCGAACCCATTATGACCACATTAGTCAGCCATCCTGAATTTGAATACGTTGGTGGTGGTTATTGGCGGATGGCCTAGGCCCCACCCAAACGGAGTTAAGTATATAATATGACCGATAATTCGCGCCGTATGATGCGTGTTAGACCAACAACAGAAACAAAGTTTCACATTGACTATAACTGGTGGGAAGGCCAAGAAGATGAGCTGCAAGCCTATCTGCTTAGTTTATTGCCCGCCGAACAACGGGCTTTGTTTGAGGCCAGCGACGACGCACCTCAATTCGATTGGATCGATCCGCAGACCGCAGAAGTTAAACCCATAGATGCCTTGCAACAGGCGCTACACGCTTCTATAAAAGATGTTGAAGAGTTGCGCCAAACGCCCTTAGTGGATGCTGTGTTTCGGGTGTTTTTGACCAATGGCAACACCCCCCTTTCGCCCGATGAACTAGAAGAACGTACCGGCCGTCCCTCGCGCACCATTTTGCGAACACTAGCAGGCACAAGGATTTATCGTGGGTTGCGTCCCATTATTGATGATAATGAAAACTAAACAACTCTCTACCCATTACCCCTAGAACATGCTACAATTTTAAGCATGTTGGCCCCCATAGCTCAGTGGATAGAGCAACGGTCTTCTAAACCGCAGGTCGAGGGTTCGAGTCCTTCTGGGGGCGCATATAAGTTAAAGCCAGCAACCACCTAAAAGGTGGTTTTTTTATGATTAAAAAACCAAATCTACTATAACAGGCCGATGATCAGAGGCAGTTTTGACCATATCGGGTATTTGCACTACATCACACCCCGCTAAATAGGGCCGCAAAGTAGGTGTAGCGAAAATGTAGTCAAGGCGCGCCTCAGGGTTAGCAGACGGCAGCGTAAAGCCATGCTCATCGGGATGGAAATGGCGATAGCAATCTACATAACCCGCCGCATAAACTTGTGGCAATGCCCAACGCACAATCTGCCCCAATTGGGGCCATGTTTGCATTTTAACCCAGCGTGGCGCGTTAGAAAGATCAGCGACATCGGTGGGGGCAAAGGTGTTGAAGTCGCCTATTAGCAAATGGCGGGGATGAGCCTGTGCTGCATGGGCCAACAAATTTTTAATTTGCCCACGACGTGCCACTTCAAACATCCATGCATAAAAAGCAGTGGTATGCACCCCATAAATGGTCAATAAGTCACCATCGGCTGCTGTGATCGAAAGTGCTAATGCGGGGCGACTTTTTCGGCCTAAGTGTACCGTCTCAATGCTTGCCACCGATACGCTGGCTAGGGCCCCAACGCGCATGTGGGCCCCGTCATCCTCCACCCAATACCATGCCATACCCAAAGCATCGGCTAGCCGACTGATAAATTCGGACGACATAACTTCTTGCAACATCACCACATCTGGCCCAACCGCTTCAATAACCGCCATAATTGCTGACCAGCGATCTGGTTGTGTCGCTTCTGGACGCAAATTACGCCCATCCGTCAATATATTATAGGTCATGATGCGCATGGCTTATTGCTCCGTTGGAATAACATACGCATATTCTGGATAAGCGGCTATGGCCATCTCGCGGGATGCTTCTGTGAGGGGCGATAACCAATAGATGCGCGTTTCAGGGCGGGCAAAACGCAGCGACAAATAATCAGCATCTTCGGTAAACGCCAACACATAGTCTCGATCACTGGGTATTAAGCTAAAAACAAGACCACCGTTGTTGGGAGCTGTCACCATGCGCCCAATGGCATAGCCTTGTCCTTGCCAAACGGTGCGGGTTGTGCCACGGTTCAGATCAAATTCTATAATTGAAATAGTGTTTAGGATGGAAATATAGGGAAAAAGCCCTAGCCTTGCAACAGCATCAGCTTCTCGATCTTCCCCGTCTATCACAAACCCATCATCGGCAGCGCGATGGGTACTGGCATAGAGCAAACGCCCATCATCTGACCAGCCGAGCTGTTCGGCAGGCTCTTCAAAAGCAACCAACGTGCGATTACTGGTCGCCAAATCAATCGTATAGACGGACCCATCTTCGCCAATGGCCGCGAGCTGATTACGCTCCGGATGAAGCACACCTCGCCGCAAATCTGTACCCAAGTCTTCCACACTACCATCAGCCGGGTTCCAAATAGACAAACCCATACCATCGCAATTGGTTGTGTATAGATAGCGCCCATCCAACAGCCATGCCAAGTTAAAAGCGTTGCCGTTGGGCCCCGTTTCATAGTGATAAAGCTGTTCTGTTAGATAGAAATTATCGGGCGGTGTGCATCCATCTGTAAAGGGCAGCATACCAAGTGTTTGAACGCTGGCAGGATTGGTTGCATCGGCTATTTTAAGCGTTAATGCCCCCTCGCTACTTTCTACAAAGGCAATTTGTGTACCCGTTGGGGCCCACGCGGGCGGAAACTCGGCAGCGACAATATCCCCCAGACGGGTACGACGGGTATTGGGCGAAAAAGCCTCTAGCCGCAGCGTATTGTCAAATGGATCAATACCCACAAAAGCCAAAAACTGCCCATCTGAAGCAAACCGCAATAAGCGCCGTTGGCGCACTCTATCGCCATCTAATGTGAAATTATTACCCGGCATCGTATTAAATGTACCCGTAAAAATATCGCTTACAAAGACATGGGCTAGGGGATAATTGGCAAGCGCTTGTTCTGGAGGTGTGCCGGGTACTGTGGGCGTTAAACTTTCGATGGTATCGGTAAGGCGGAAAGAGTTGAGCATTCGATCATAGACCATTGCCCAACTGCTATAATCTTCGAGAGGTGTCCATTGCACAATCAGATAGCCCGTCCCAGTAAACGCATCAGGAAAAGCCCCAATACGATATTGCAACAAGTTGCCCTCACATGCCGCCTGATAACCCAACGCCAACGCATCCACCTGCTCCCCAATGGTTACAGGTGCGCCAATACTTTGGACAAAACCCGCTTGTCGCAGGGCTTCGTCTAGCATTGTGTTGGCGTTGCCCACAAGCGGCTGAAACAGCACCCGTGTGCCAACATTGGTGCAGTCTTCTGCGCCATTAGGTGAAATAATCACGTTGGTTTCGTCCTCGTTGGAGCCAACTTCCCATGTGTTAGGATACTCGATCACAAAATTGGTGGCCCGATAGGTAGCAAAGCGCATGGTGGCGCTGCGATCTACATCGCTACACAGCACAATCAGCGAGGCATCAAAATTGCTATGCAAAATATAGGTATTATTGTCGCTGAGGGTAAATGTCCAGATATACCCGTTCACTTCTTCGGCCTGATAGTTTACACCCAGTTTAGGGCAACCAAGGCTGGTATCGGGCCATGTTTCACGGTTCCAATTATAGCGTTGCAAAAGATAATCGCGCCCATATTGGGTGCTAAAAAAGTCTTGCACCCGTTCAAAGGTTTCGTCGCTGGGGCCACTTTGGGCTGCGACAGGCATCGTCAATAATAATAACCCCAAGAGGCTGATCAGCAGCCCCACACCATTTCGTTTCATAGATTTTGTCTTGTCACAATCCGAATTGAATCATCAATGCACAATAAAAGTGGCTAGCATCGTACCGAAGCCCACCCCACCCGACAAGGGCGCTGTTGCCACGATTAACCTACGCTAAGGCCCAAATACCCTTTTGACGTGAGGACTTCCATGCAGTAGAATAACTGGCAACTTGAAATCGTACAGGATTGGTTTGCTAAGGAAAAAACAAACATGCTTTTTCAGTCGCTGAAAGATAGAGAACGTCGCTTGCTGGGTCTGGCTGTGTGGGCGCTCTCGTTTGGGCTAGGCTTGGTAGTGTCGTTGTTGCTTGTGTTTGTTATTTTTGACACCACCATGGAACGCTATGGCACAGTCTATTTCTTGATGACCATTGTATCGTTTGGCTTCATGGTCCTTATACCGCTTGACTATTTGTTGGGTACAAAAATTCTACCCGACTAGGCCAAATCAGATACTAGCCAAACACAGAAACTCAAACGAGCGCGGCCCTAACCAACGCTGCGCTTGTCTGTTTTTATGTGCCTGTGCGGTCGGAAAGCGATAGCCACAACGCCAAATAGGTATGAAAAACAATCCACAATAATAATCGCGAGGGTTGATTGAGCGCTACTTCATTAAAGGTTGCGATTAGATCGTTGATGAAGATATTGGGTTGGCGCAAATAACTAACAGCTGCAAACATTGCCGCCGGCATAGACAACAACAAGTGGCCTGTTGCCGCATATAGCAAAGCCTCTGATTTATTAAAGATAATGCGACGCACCCCTATAAAAAACAGACCTGCCGTGGTCATAAAAGCGATAATATACACGCCAGAAATGAGCAATCGACCCACTAGATTGGCTGCTGTCAGCGTATCACCAAACCCAATTAGCACAATCCATAATGTTAGCGCCAACGACACCGCGACCATCGGCGCACCGACGATAACAGCGTAAATTTTTACCCACAACGGCCAATTCATTTAGGCATCCTTGTTTTGACGACGGCGCAGTAATTGAATAAAACGAGGGGCCGCTTGTGTATAAAGCCAATATAAAATAGGAATGGGAGCATAGTCCCACGCACCTAGTGTTTGCACCACTGTGCTGCCAAATCCACGCTTAAAGCTGTATACACCCCACATTGGGTCAGCTTCGACAAATTCGTTAGGAGCACCCCACCAATCATAGGTTTGATAACCCTTGGCTTTGGCCCAACACAAGGCCGCCCATTGAATGGCATAGTTGGGTTGCAAATCGCGGTGTTCATTGCTAGACATGCCATAAAAATACCACGCGGTGTCGGCAAAATGAAACAATACACAGCCGGCCAACACTCGGCCTTCATGTTCGGCCACCAAAACATGCGCCAGTTCGCCAAGCATAAACGCTTCCCACAAATCGCGATAATAGTCCCATGGTCGAATGATAAAATCTTGGCGTTGGCCGGTAAGCGCATAAATGTTGTACAAGGTTCGTAGATCATCGGCTGTCCCATCACGCACAGTCACGCCCCGCTTTTCGGCTTGACGGACTTTGCGGCGCGTAGATTGGTTCATGCCCGCTAGCAATTCATCTTCTGTTTGCTTCAAGTCAAGGGTGAGCGTGTTCCGAAACTGCACTTGGTCGGTACTAAAACGCCAGCCTTGACGCTTTAGCATATTTTGAAATGCAAGGCCGGCCTCGTTGGGCTGATAGGGCTGATCATCTTCAGAGTCAGCTTGTGCAGATAACCCTGTAGCCAACACTATATCGGGATCGATCTTAATCCACACCGCCAAACGATACATTTTTGTTAGCTGGGACAGTACAGCGTCGGTGATAACGGGATCAAGTGTGCTAAATAATGGCCCTTTTGGCACATATATCAATGAAAACGGCCCTAGTTTGCGCTGAAGCACACTTGCTGCGGCCACCACTTGCCCATTCATCTCAAAAGCATAGCGTTGTGGTAACCAGCCCGTAGTGCGCTGCTTAAAATCGCCCCAGTCCCATGTTTGTAGAACATGCGCTTGTGGAAAAGCCGCGATAAGTGTATGCCACGCGGTACGGTTCTCAATTTTTAATACGCGCACTAGCTCCAGCCCTTCATGCTTGTTCCTCGTGCGTTTAAAGGCGTTAAGATTGGTGGCAACTCGGCGATAATGGGCGCAGGCCCTGTTACCATACCGATAATGTGATTTTGATCATCTAACACCGCCAGCCGTCCCCATGGGGCTTTAGCGGCCATCTGTTCGGCGGCATCATCATTAAGGGCATGGCGCTGCACAGTTGGCGCACAAGCAAAAAAAGGGTGCTGCATCAGCGTTTCTCGTAATAAGCAAGTTTGATGAGCAGCCAAAAAATCACGCACATCTAGTGCATAGGGGCGGCGTGGCTGATGCCCCAATAACCGATAGCGAAGCGGGTTGATCAATAGCCAAAACTCATCCCGCCGCAACCACCCATCGGTATACCATTGTTGTCGCAAGCCAAACAAGTCTAGCACAAACCAATTAAGTGCCGTTACCCCTACCCGCATCAATTGATGACGTTCGCCAAAATCTACTAATGGAAGCGCAATAGGATTTTTGGCCAACACCTGTAACCAATCCTCTAGCGTTATCCATGCTGGGGTTGTCACATGACGGTTGCGGGCTTTGTTAAGCAAACGGACAGTAATGGGCATAGCTAGGCGAGTTCTTCCTTAATACGCTTGGCCAATTCTTCGGTGATACCCGGCACTTGGCTTAAACGCGCAACACTGGCCCGCCGAATAGCGTCAATATCGTTATTAAAAGCCTGCAACAAAGCCTTACGCTTGGCTGGCCCAATGCCAGATACCACTTCGAGTTGGCTGGCCATGCCTTTCTTCTGGCGTTGGGCGCGGTGGGTCGTAATGGCGAATCGGTGGGCTTCATCGCGCACCCGTTGTAACAAAAAACTGCCCTCGCTGTTGCGCGGCAAAAAGACCGGATTGCCCCGATTAGGGACATACACTTCTTCAAACTGTTTAGCCAAGCCCGCCACTGGCACATGCTCTAGCAAGTTGAAAGCCGTTAATACCTCAATCGCAATGCCTAATTGTCCTTTGCCACCATCAATTAACAACAGATCGGGCAAAATTCGCCATGTTTCGTCTTTATCCACCTTGCCCGGTGGCAATTCGGCGTTGCTATTGATGGCATCTATATAGCGTTGAAAACGGCGTGTTAGGGCTTCGCGCATCGATTGAAAATCATCAGAGCCATCATGCTCAATACTGCGAATATTAAAGCGCCGATACTCGTTTTTGGCGGGTGTGCCCTGCACAAACACCACCCGACTGGCCACCGTAGACTTACCATGCAATGTGCTGATGTCGAAACACTCGATGCGATTGGGCGGGTTGGACAACGATAGCGCCTGTTGCACTTCGCTAAGGGCGGTCTCTTGCCGAACCGTATCTTTCTCCCAGCGTGCCTGAAAGAGATTGAGTTGCTGGGTAGCCGTTTCTTGGGCCCGCTCAATAAGGCCACGTTTGTCGCCACGTTTAGGTACAACGATCTTGACCTTGCGTCCCTCATTTTGTTGGCGCAGCCATGCCTCTAGCACTTCAGTATCATTAATCTCATCAGGTATAAGAATTTCAGGCGGTAATTCGGCTACGCTTTCATAATATTGCGGCAAAAAATCTTCAATGATTGAGGCGTTGGCTTCATCCTCAATATGGATAAGGGGAAACGACTCGCTAGAGATAAGATTACCTCCCCGAATAATCAACAGTTGCACCATCGCCATTTGCTCGTTGCGGGCCATGGCCAACACGTCTTGATCAGCCCCCATAGCCGCAATGCGATGCTGTCGCACAGTTGCCCGCTTGATGGCATTCATCCTATCGCGCAGCAAGGCGGCCTTCTCAAAGTCGAGATTTTCGGCCGCCAATGCCATATCAGTAGCTAACTCAGTCAACACATCATCAGTTTTGCCCTCTAAAACGCGCATCAGGCTTTCAATGTTGGCACGATAAGCGGCTTGATCTTGTACGCCAATGCAGGGGCCCCCACACAGCTTAATGTCATAATATAGGCAAGCGCGATCATCTTGCCCTGTAATCGTGCGATCACAAGTCAAAAAGGGATAGGCGCGGCGCAAACTGTCAAGAATTTGGCGCACCTCCCACCCACTGGCATAAGGGCCAAAATAGCGGTTGCCATCTTTACGGTTAACTTGGCGCGTCATCTCTACTTTAGGAAACGGATCGCGAATGCGGACAACAATATAGGGGTAGCGCTTGTCGTCTTTCCATATAACGTTATAGCGCGGTTTGTGGGCCCGTATCAGTTGGGCTTCTGCGGCCAGTGCTGCCACTTCGGTATCCATTACCAAAATTTTGATGTCGGCGACATGCTCGCGCATCCGCATCACTTTGGTTTGAAAATTGGCGGGCTGAAAATAAGACCGTACCCGATTGCGGAGGTTTTTAGCTTTGCCTATATAGATAATTTCACCGCGCCGATCAATCATCTGATAGACACCGGGGCTGATGGGCAAATTATCTAAAATTTGCTGAATGGTTTCTGGCGTTTTATAGCTCATAGTGACTTCTGATAGATCCGAAATTTACGACAGGTATTGACAAGTGAATTTTCTAAAAAGGTGATCATTTTGTCGTTATCCTCTAATATCCAGCCGCCATCATAGTGCTGCCAAGACAGGCTTGCATCGCCAAACACTTCAAACCATGCATGGCCGGCCACACCCATCACACTCGATCCATGAAACTCAGCACTAATGCCCGCTAAAGCAAAGCGTAGCGTGGTAATCTTGCGGCGCACTTTCCACTGCCATAACACGTTTAAGAGTGTGATAATTTCTGGCTGGCGCAATGAGGGCCGCGCTACCCGCAAAACTTGATTTAGATCGGGAGAGCCAACAGCAAAAGCGGCTGGCTTGCCTTTAACCGATACAAAAAAGGCCAGCTTAGGATCATAAACAAGGGCTAGTTCTTCTGTTAAGCTCTCAAATTCACGATCTGTTAATGGCAAAAAGCCCCAGTTATCTTTCCAGCCAGTGTCATACACTTGGCGAATAAATTCATAGTCACCATGTTTATCTTTTGGATTGCCGCGCCGATAGCTGATACCCTCGCGTTCCATGACCCGTTTCACGAGGCGTTGCGATTGTGCGCGGCGCTTGGCAAAATTTTCTGCACCAACGACCTCTTGCAAGTCTGCACAATAGGTCAATAAATCTTTGATCTTGGCATAGCCAGCAGCTTCGATATGGCGTGGATAATAATCATAGTTGTATGGCATCAAAATAAGCGGGGGTTGATCGTAGGGATGCAGCAACACCCCCACTTCAGAATTAAGCGTGAAGGTGGCCGGCCCC
>CAZLPC010000034.1:0-13785 GCA_964561305.1 uncultured Anaerolineae bacterium | reverse complement strand
CCGCCACCGACACCTACACGCTAATCCTGCCTGCGCCCCAGTTGACAAGCTGCCGCGTCGATTACATCCGCCAGTATGATCGCTCGTTCACCACGTGCGCCGTCGATAACAATAGGCGCAATTTCACCAACCACAGGGTTCTGATTGACAGGGACAGGTGCATTCACAGTCACGCCAAAGCTAGTGCTGGCTGTGCCGCCGTTGCCATCTTCAACCGTAACGGTGATGGTGGCACTGCCAGCATTGCCCGCTACGACGGTTACTTGGCCAAGCGTAATGCCCGTTACATCGGCCACACTCGCATCGCTGCTAGTGGCGTTCGCGGTCAGGGTGTCGCCATCGGGATCAGTGGCTGTAAAGTTAACGGTCGTAGACGCACCAACTTCTAGCACAATGGGTGAAATGGGGGCGATAGTCGGTTCTTGGTTGGGGGGTGGAGCAACTGGATTAACCGTTACGCCAAACGCAACCGTAGCTGTGCCGCCATTGCCATCGCTCACATTTACTGTGATAGTGGCGCTACCGACGCTAACACCTGTTACGCGCAATGCCTCACCCGCTGCTAGTTCAACGGTTGCTACGCCTGAATTGTCAGATTCGGGTGTAATGGTAAGCGTGTCTCCATCCGGATCGGTGGCGTTGTAATTAACGAGTGATTCTTGCCCAACTTCAATGGTAATGGGCGTAATGGGCGCAATAACTGGGTTTTGGTTGGGGCTTCCAACCGTTACACTGAAGCTGGTGGACGAAATGCCACCGCGATCATCTTCTGCTTCTAGTACAACCGTGGCCACACCCTCACTGATACAGTTCACAGTCAATTGGTCAATATTGAGGGCAACAGTGGCGATGCTCTCTTGCTGCGAAGTCACCGTTAACGACACCGTATCACCATCGGGATCGCTGAAATCAACCGTTAGACTGAGATTTTGAGCCACAACACAGGTTTGATCAGGAACCGATGCAATAACTGGGTTTTGATTGGCAGCAATAACCGTAATATCAAAGGTTTGGTTGGCAGTGCCGCCGCGCCCATCGTTCACTTCTAGGGTGACAGTGGCCGAGCCTTCGGTTACACCTGCCACCGTTAGCTGGTTTGTACCGCTTTGGAACACGGTAGCCACTTGTGAAGCCGATGAATTGACAAACAACGTCAACGGATCACCATCAGGATCAGATGCGGTGAATCCAACCGTTAGTGTCTTACCCACTTCAACAGTTTGATCTAAGATAGGATCGAGGACAGGAACTTGATTCGGTACGCTGGCTGGGTTGATAGTTACATCAAAGGTGGTGCTGGCGCTACCGCCGCGCCCATCGCCAACGCTTACCGTAACGGTTGTTGAGCCTTGCCCCACACCAGTGATGCTCATTGTGTTGGCATTTAGCTGCGCGGTGTTTAAGAGATTGTCGTTGGCAGCCGTCGCTGAAAAAGTTAGCGTGTCGCCATCTGGATCAGAAAATTGCAGGTTAATTTGGGTCGTTTGACCTACTTCGATAGTTTGATCGTCAATGGCACTGATAGTCGGGTTTTGGTTAGGCTCCGGCGGATCGGTCACCGTCACGCTAAAGGCCGTGCTGGCGGTGGCCCCCCGATTATCGGCTACGGTCACGGTCACAGAGCCGCTACCTGCAGTTGCGCCAGTGATACGGATGCCATTGTTGGCAATGTTTTGCACTTGCACAACGCTGTTGTCGCTAGTTTGAGCTGTGTAAGTGAGCGTATCGCCCGCATCGGGATCAGAGATAGAAAGCGCGATGTCTCTCGATTGGCCTGCTTCAATAGTTTGACCCACAATTGCTGCAATTGAGGGCGGGTTGTTGTTGGGTAGCGGTGGGTTAACCACCACTGCAAACACCATCGGAGTAGAAGCCAAACTTCGCGAGTCGGTGGCACGTACTGTGATAGTGGTTGTGCCGGGCGAGAAACCCGCAATGTTGATGCTTTGGGTGGCCGTATCGGCAGTGGCGCTGGCAATGGTTGGCGCAGCACTTTCTACTGTATAGGTAACAGCGTCACCATCTGGATCAGTGATAGTGAGCGGCACTTTTAGGGTGGTGTTGGCATTAATCACTTGACTAGGAACCGATTGTACCACAGGTGGATTGTTGGCCGCTTGGGGTTCGGTCACTGTCACCAAGAAATTGGTGGTGGCTTGTGCGCCACGGCTGTCAATCACACGGATACGAACAGTGGCCACACCTTGCGCAATGCCCAGCAACGTGATGGCTTGACCGCTAGGTGTTACGCTGACAATCGCAGTGTTATCGCTGGTAGCCACAAAGTTGGTCGGGTCGCCATCCGGATCCGAAATACCCAATGCCACTGTAGTCGTCGTACCGCGTGACAGGGTCAAAGAAGAAATGGGGCTAATAGTCGGTGGGTTGTTGGTGTTGGGTGTGGGCACAACAACATTGTTGCCCACGCGCAAATTGCCTACGATCACATTGGTTTCACGGCGGCCATCACGCAGATAAAGATGAACCCGAATTTGATAAATCCCATCTTGCACAAAGGTTGTGTTCCATGCCCCCAAAACATTGTTTAAAACGGGCACAGTCACCGCCGAAGGCGTAATGGGATACCACAAATTGCTGGGATTGGGATCGGGCCCATATTCTAGGCTATATTGCAAGAAGTTGGGATCGCTGACACTGCCCCAAACGGTGCTTATGCCCACCAACGACTGGCCCGTAACGGGCGAGACAATTTGGACTTGGCGGGGATAGGTGCGCGGCACTGTCGGCGGCACAGACAAAGTTGGGAAGCCCGCAAAACGTGTGGGCGTTGGCCCCGAACTGGTCGGTAATAAGGTCGAGGTAGGCGCACTGGCCACCTGTGTACCTTCTGGGGTAGTGGTTTGGGTGGTGGTTGGGAATGACGGGACAGTGGGACGGCGATCCGCCCCTTCGTTGTCATCGCCTCCGCCACACGCCCCCACCACAAGCACTGCTAGCAACAGCAGCAGTACCACTTGGATATGACGTTTATAGAAAAGTTGCATCTTTATGTATCCTCTTCGTGTTTGAAAATCTGCAATAACAGATATTTCATTTGATTGTAGGACGGAACGCACCTTTTCACAACGCAAGCAATAGGCGATTGCTCTACCCTTGCTGGGCGATTAATCGCAAGAAGAACTTTCGATGGGTGCAGGTGGCATTTCATCTTGCAAAAAGATGAGTTCATAATCTTGTGCCAGTGGCGAAATAAGAGCGGCCAATGCCACTTTTCCGCGCTCATAGGCATTTACCAACTCTACTGTCAACTCCTCTGATTGATATACATCGCGCTCGGCAATTGCCACCAAATCTTGTTCTAGCTCACCACACACTCCTACACAAGATCGGTCAGAATAGACAATATCCGTCAAAAAACATTCGACGGGCTGGGCGGGGGGCAAGGTAATGGTCACCGTTTGTTCGTCGTTGTCTACTACAATATCGCTTGGCTCAATGTTACCCAAATTTAAGGCCATCGTCACGCTGACAGTGGCTTGCATTCGCATACTGTGGGTTACAAAAAACGTTGTGCGTCTGGCCAGCCAGTTGCCACGGGTTTCATATTTGCCAGTGTCTAGCAAGGCGCGTTCATAAATGCGCGTCCAAAGCTCATCTTCGCGCACAACTGTTGTTTCATCGTCGGGTTCACAAAATGACACAATACTGCAAAATAGATTGCGCGGTGCAGTTATGACCAAATTGAAGGCTTCATCAAAACCGTTGTTAATACCCGCCGCCACAAACAAGCCCAGCAAAAGCAGCGTGGGTATAATTAAGATCAAGGTGATTGTGTTACGTATTTTTGACATGCGTTTAGCTTTCTCGTTTAGCATCTACTTCCCCTAGTATAATATGGGAACAGACACTTTTTGTCTCTTAAACAATTTGAATGCAATCAAGTGGATTAAAACACGAATGCGACGTTATGTGAATTGGAGTTTAATTGTGCTGTGGGCGGCCTTGGCGGCCTTGGCCCTAACATCAGAAACATGGATGCCAGAGTTGCAACCTTATTTCATCAGCGATGTAAATGTCATTGACTTTGAGTGCAGAGACTATATCTCTGAAGCCGAATGCGATGTGCTGAAGACAATCTATGAAGACAACCCAGAGCAAGCGGCGGCCCAACAAAACGCCATGAACCCTGAAAATAACTTTACGGTGCGCGATCTAGAGCCTGCTGAACTTTCAGAGTCGCTGCGGACTTCTATCGGGTCTTCAGACTCGCCAGAGATTATTCAAGTGAAGCAAGGCGTTTTTTCGCCCCCTCTTGATGCTATCCATAATGCACGGGGACGTGTGCAGCTTTTCCGCATTGTTACCCTTGATCAGCGTGGCGAGGTAGCCTTTTTGCGCCTAGACTCTGGTATAGAAGGCGACTTTACAGTGAGCAATGCGCCCAACTTAAACTTGCGCGTTTATCTTAGCACAGAGCTAAACCCGACAGGCGGTGATGATTTTGAGAACACCGCGCTCGATTTGGGCCAGCTAAAAGGCAATATTGGTCGCCAAAACTATGATCTCAGCACCGATCTTGATCTAGAGCAATATCGTAGTGTGGTGATCTATAACCCAGAATATGACCAAATTTTTGGCATTGCCCAATTTGTTGAACGCTAAAGGAGCGAATATGGAACAAGATGCTGTGGTGGTGCTAGTCACTGCCAACTCTGAAGAACAAGCCCGCACAATTGCCCACGACTTGTTGGCTAAAAAGCTAATCGCGTGTGCCAATCTTGTACCTGTAAATTCGCTTTTTATGTGGGATGGCCAACTGCAAGATGAGCGCGAAGTGCTGATGATCATCAAAACCCAGTCATCTGTTTTCAAAGATAAGGTGATTGAAGCCGTGAAAGCCCTGCACAGCTATGATGTGCCCGAAGTGATCGCCATGCCCATTGTGCTTGGCTCGGCCGAGTATCTGCGATGGATTGCAAGCGAAGTTAACCCTTAAATATGCAAAAAATCCGAGTTGATTAACTCGGATTTTTTATTGAGCGGGCGACGGGATTCGAACCCGTGGCCTTCTCCTTGGCAAGGAGATGCTCTACCACTGAGCCACGCCCGCATATTTTGCAGTGTTTAGATAGTACAATAGACCTAGCAAACTTGTCAAGTGAAAGTTTTGGCCCGGCCCAATTTTTTGTGGGCCATAGCGGCTGGCTGTACAATCTAATAGGGATGATTAAAATGAATTCATGGACATTCAAAAAGCCATGCCACAACACCAACAACAATTTTTACCTTGACCATTATTAAGTTTGGGCGCGTAGGGCACTAAGTCGCCAACAGCTTTGGCGATGCCAATCTGCCGATCTGGAGATTGACAGCACTGTAGCAGAACCGACGATCACATTTTGCTAGAATCGGGTATAGAACGGCACGGGACTTGGGCGGACAACGCTGCCACCAATGATTATGCTGTTAACAGCGCGGGCCCGTCATTAGAAGGATAGGAGTTTAGAACAATGTTGAAAATTGCTTGTCATGCGTGGGGCTTCAACAACTTGCCCTTGCGCGATGCCATTGCTACGGTAGCGCGGCTGGGGTTTCGCTATATTGATTTAGGTACGGGTCCCCATCTTGACCTTACCCTTGCAGCACAAAGCCCTGCTGAAGCAGCCGAGCGCGTTAATATTTTGTTATCGGATTTTGATTTAGCCCTAACCGATCTCTACTTGATGATGCCGTTCATCAACGCCCCGGATGCCGAACGTCGCGAACGTCAATTGAAGCTCTTCGAGAATCTCATTCCATTTGCTGAGGCCTTAAATACGCCGGGTATCACAGTTTCGCCGGGGATTTTGCACGCCGACGGGGCCGACCACAGCCTAGCGCGAGCTATCCCGGCCTTGCAACGCATGATTGATTTGACAGAGGATCGCGACTTGCGCGTGTCTTTCGAGCTACACATGGACTCGGCGGTTACCAAACCTAACCAAGCCAAGCTGTTGCTGTCGGCTGTGCCCGGCCTTAGCCTAACGCTTGATGTAGCGCACTTGTTTGTACAGGGCCTACACTGGGGCGCGGTGTCCGATTTGTTAGAATATGCCGCGCATATCCATGTTCGACAAGCTGCCAAAGGCAGTTTGCAAACCCCTTTTGAAACCGGCACTGTCAATTTGGCCCAAATTGTTGAAGACCTTACTGCGGCCGATTATCATGGCGCAATTAGTGTGGAGTATATGACCACCATTGGCTGGCATGGTACACAAGAGGTAGACATACCCCGCGAAATTGTGCAAACGCGGGATATCGTGAAAGCCGCCCGAAGCCTTATCTGATCGGTTGTCCTAGCTGAGAGGGGCAATATCAATCCGAATATGGGTGTCCCATTGTGATTGCGGGGCTAAATCTAGGGCCCAAAATGGCATGGTCACTACGCCTTGATGAACACGCTCGAACCCGCTTTCTGACAGCGTGATGGGCGCAAGCGGAAATGTCCATAGGCTTGCCGCTTGGCTAAGGGTGAAGGTAGTGCTGAAGTAGCGGATTTTGGTGGTGGCACTATAACTATTGATGTTGTGCAGTTCGTGGGCTTGGCCCATCCCAAGTTGCTGACCATTGGCTTCTATGAAGCAATACTCGATATTATCGCCGCCATCATAGCCAAAGGCCAGTTCGATGCCAAAGCGGGTATTGAGATTGATGGTTCCTAAGTTAGTGACGCGATAATGCGCGTGGACACTTGCGCTATCGGGATGCAGCGTGAAGGTTTTCTCGACGCGCACTGGCAACCGAATTTCGCCTACCCAAACATGCCCATCGCGCACGAGGTGTAAGGCCACATCGGTTTCTGATTGCTGATAGCTGGCTTGATAAGGTTGGTCTACAAAATCGCCCTGTTGGGGATATTGCACCGACTCAAACAGTTGCAGGGTGGTTTCTTGACCCAAAAAGTGATCGTTAAACAGTCCGCGCCGATGCCAATCTACATAGATCACTTTCTCAAGGCCGCGTTCTTTAGCCTGAATCGGCTCACCTTCAAATTGATTGGGATCATCGTCGGGGGTCATTAGCATATTGGTGGCGGCGGCTTCTTGAATTTGGATATGATAACCCTCGGGATGCCGCGACATGATATTGACCAAATTATAAAAAATGGGGCGATAATCTAGTTCTGTAATTTTGCCGCCATCTTTCGGATCGACAATCAGCATCAAGGGGCCGTTGCCAGCGATCATTTCATCGTAGGCATCGGCATTAAAATCACTGATTTCGGCCCACACACCTTGCCGTTTATCTAAGAGGGTTTCGGCATGAATCAGGTTGGTATAATTGGCTGATCGAATGTGGAATAAATACACTCCCCCAAACACCCCATGCCAATAGGCACAGTTGCATTGGGCTGCCCAAATATCGTTCAAAATTTGGGTGCGTTGGTCGCTGGGGGGCAGGGCATAGGCTTGCTTGCTAAGAGCCAGCACGCGCTTCTGCATATGATTAATTTCAGGATATTTCACAAGGAAGTTTCGCCAAAAACTACCGCGCAAAAAGCGCAATAAGCGCTCAATTTCATCGCGGCGGTTTTCATCCCAACCGGGAATTTGGTCTAGCTGAAGCTCATAGCCTTCGCGCAAGTCGCGCAGTAAATAAGATTCGGGCGAGGGCAAGGCCCATTCTCCCATCTCGCGGTATGATTCGCTGGGCAAATATGCAATGCCCGATGCGCGAAATTGCTCCAGATAGGCTGCCGGATGAATTAATGTCAGCCAGTCGCTGTTGTCTTCTAGTGCCTCAAAAAATTCATTGAGCCAGCCCTCGCCCCAAATAATCTCTTGAGTGCGCGGCCACATACCAAATTTTTCGCCATCTTCGCCAAACACAACCCACATGGGCGGCTTGCCGGCCGGCATACCGCGTTCATTTTGCTCGCGTAGCCAGTCTATGGTGGCCGACACGGGTTGCCAAGGCAACAACGAGTGCAGCGCTGTTTGGGTGGGCACAACATTTAGATGATAGCCTTGTTCTTCGGTGACGAAATAGCCAAACAAATCATCGGGTTTAAAGCCAGCTGCCACAAAATGGGTATCATCAATTAAGGTATAGCGCAAATTGGCCCGATGAATACTCATCGGCAGGTGTGGCTCCCAAATGCGCTCGGCTAGCCACATACCACGCGGGGTTGTGCCAAATAAGGATTGTACTGTGTCATTGAGTTTTTCGATTTGGCCAATCTTATCGGCATCACTAAGCATTGCCAGAATTGGCTCATAGTATGCACCCGACAAGATTTCGACTTGGCCACGTTCTACTTGTGCGGCGACTTGATCTAAATAGGCCGGCTGATTGAGTTTTAGCCAATCAATCAACGGCCCCGTAAAGTGCATAGCAACCTTAATTGATTGATGTTGGTCTAGGCTAGTGGCTAAAGGTTGATAGGCTTGATCAAATGCGTTTTGAAACACAAAATCAAAGTTGCCAACGGGTTGATGGTTATGGATTACGAGAGAGAAATAAAGCTGCGCCATTTACTTTGCCTTCATCCATGCTTCTGATTGCCAAAATCTGTAATGGGCCATTGATGATTGATTATAAATTGTTAGTCTTTGATTGCCTATCCTAACCCAAAAATCGGTGGGTCGCATTCATGAGTTCTGACAAAACCGCTAAAAAGTATCGCATCCTTTTGTCAGAAAGCGTGTTATGATAGGTACTAAAGATTCTTAAGGCAACACGAGGCTTGATCAAATGGGCTTTTCTACCGTCGCGCTCATCTTCAGCATTAGCTATCTCATTGGCTCTTTTCCGACAGCTTACGTGATTTGTCGTCTGCATGGTGTCAATATTTTTGACGTAGGCAGCGGCAACATGGGGGCCAACAATACGGCCCGCGCCATCGGCGTTCAATGGGGTTTTGCAGTGTGGGTAACCGATGGTCTAAAAGGCCTTGTGGCGATGGTGATTGCACGGTATGTGGTTGCGCCCGACGACGGCTCGGCAGCAATGATTATTAGCGCGGTGGCGGTGGTGTTTGGCCACAACTGGTCGTTGTTTGCCACACTGTTAACCGGAAGGGTGCGCGGCGGCAAAGGAGCAGCGACAGCTAGCGGTACATGGATTTTGCTGGCCCCACCAACGTTGTTTCCACTTGTGCTGATGTTATGGGCTATTATTGTAGCCATAACCCGTTATATGTCTTTAGCTGTGCTAACGTGTGTGGCGCTGGTGTCGGCGGTTATTATCCTTGTGCGCGGCGACGATCCCATTTATATCCTGTATATTTTGGTTCCTTTGATGGTGTTCTATCAACATCGTCAAAATATCAAAGCCTTGCTAGAAGGAACAGAACGCCGCTTTGGCGATAAAATTTAGACCTACTTTGAAAAATATATATAAAGCGTTAATTTCTTCTTACATTCAAGTCGCTCGCTTTACAGTTTATGTTGACATACAGTATCATCATCATCGGCGAACAAGCGATGATGGATAAATTTGCACAATGCAAAATAATGAGCGATCCCTTTTCAATAACATCTTAAAAATAGCTCTCATTGATCAATTGCCAGATTTTGTTATTGCGGCCAATGCTGATAACACGATTGCATTTTGGAATCAGGTGGCTGTAACAACTTTTGGCTATAGCGATGCTCAAATGGTTGGGGCCTTGGTGTCTCATCTGATTGATACCGACACCTTTGGCGACCAAAAACTTGAACAACTGATGCAACAACTCAATGATACCGGCTATTGGGAAGGCGAACTACCGTTTATCCATCACAACGGCACTCGTATTTGGTATTTTGTGCGGGCGCGCCGACTCGTTATCTCAGAGACCAACAGTGGCGTTGTATTTGTTGGAACCAGCCTTATTGACCACGAAATTCGACATCATCGTGTGCAAACTGCGCTCGACTATTCGCAGCGCGAACTAAGCAACATCCTCTCGGCAGTGGGCGACTTGGTTTGCTCTTATAATATGACCGAGCGCAATTTTGACTTTATTAGCCCGTCTTGCCAACGCCTAACGGGTTATACCGAATTTGAGTTGATGGACAATCCTGTTTTGTTTTTCGATATGATCATGCCCGACTATCGGGCTATCGTTGAGGAAAGTTTTGAAACAGCCACAGTAGGCGATGTGGTGCGCCTAGAATATTCCATTTTACGCAAAGATGGCGAAGAGCGCCGCGTGCTAAACAGCCTTACCCCCTTTGAAGACGAGGGCCACAAACGCTTGATATGCGCCTTAACCGATACCACTGCCTATCACAATCTTACCGAGCTAAAATCACGGATGATCCGCATGGCCAGCCACGATCTCAACAACCCGTTGTCTACTGCGGTTGGATTTTTTAGTTTATTAGCCAGCGACTTAACAGATAGTTTTACCGACGAGCAACAAATGATGGTGGACAATATTCATCGTTCGCATCAGCGCATGGCTAAAATGCTAGAAGAGCTATTAGACTTTGAGCAAATTGAATCGCGCACTCATCTCAATTTAGAACCCGTTAATCTTATTGAGATGGTGAATAGTGTACTGCACGAATTTAGCTATCAAATTCAAGAGCAACAGCACAAAATTAGCTTTTTAGCTCCCACCGAGCAAATGGTGGTACACGCCGATCCGGTGCAGATTGAACATGCAGTTGCCAATTATCTAAGCAATGCCATCAAATACACCCCCGAACATGGTGAAATTCGCATCAGTCTCTCATATTATTCCGATCATGTTGCCGTCGAATTTACTGATAATGGTATTGGTGTGCCCCCAAGCCTGCACGACAAGTTGTTTCAATCGTTTTTTCGGGCCAAACAACCGGGCACCGATCATATCCCCGGCACAGGCTTGGGCCTTAGTCTCGTCAAAAGCGTGGTAAAGCAGCATCGGGGTGATGTCTACTATCGGCCAGAAGCACAAGGCAGCACCTTTGGGTTTTGGTTGCCACTTTAGCGCGTTGCGGCGACATAGGCCGCCAGTAAATGTGGCACAATCACCGACCAATCAAAATAGGTCTCTACAAAGTTGCGCCCACATTGGGCCAGTGCCTCACGTAAAGGGGCATCGTCAAGAAGTTGCTGCACGGCGGTTGCAAAATCAGCCGCACTATCAGCCAGTAATATCTCTTGGCCCGATACTACGCCCAAACCCTGCGCCCCCATTGTTGTCGAAACCACCGCACAACCCGCCGCCATTGCTTCTAATAGCTTAAAACGTGTGCCGCTACCCATCCGCAACGGTGCAATGTAAGCAGCAGCCCCGCGCCAATAGGGTTCCATTTCATCTACGCGCCCTGTAACCGTAATATCGGCGGCTTCGGCCAGCGCTTCTAGGCGTGGGTGTGGACGATGCCCCACCAAGTATAGGTGTTTGGTGGGATGCTGAATGCGCGGCCAAATCTCGGTGGCAAACCACAACGCCGCATCTACATTTGGCCGATAGCTCATCGAGCCAGTGAACACAACTGCCCCTGCCCCCAGCCCTAGATCGGGCTGAATGTGTAAATAATCGGCTACTGTAATCCCATTTTTAACGACGGTGATCGGTGTGCTGCTCAGGCTAGCCAACAGATCGCGGTCGGCTTCGCTAACCGCCAAAACATGCGCCGCTTGATCACAAATTTCGCGTTCCAGTCGTGTCAACCGTCGCCATTGTATCCATGAATAGGCTGCCCCCACCCAACGTCGTGGACGGCGGCTTTCGGCCTTAAAAATGGTGCGCTGTAAGTCAAACTCGGCATTTAATGACCCATAGATAAAGGGCAAGTTTGGCTGTGCTTGCTGTATCACTGGAAAATAAGCCGCCATTTCGATGCTTTCGGCATGTACCAAGTCAAATACAGTCTCGGCCAGCACCTCACGCAAGCGTTGGGCCGCTGCTTCTGACCAAAAACGCCGCGCCATGTCTGCGTATGGGGTTAATATTATATCGAGCAGCCGATCAGTGGTTGAGCGCATGGGGGGTGGAACTGTGATAAGATCGAGGCATAAGGTGTGCAGTGGTGTGTTGGGTGGGCTGTTTTCTGCCAGACAAAACAGCACCACGTTGTGCCCAGCATGAATTAAGCCTTGCAACAAGCCAAAAGCGCGCAATGCGCCCCCGCTATGTGGGGGATAGGGAAAATGTGAGACCAAAAACAGAATTTTCAACGCAGTTTGTATCCTTCGGTATGACCCACAATGGGAACTTATTTGCTTGCTACAACGTTTTGTGCCTACGACAAGCAACAATCATTTTAAGAGGGAATGTGCTATGCGTAAATCGGTTTTTGTATTGCTGTTGGGGGTGTTGGTCATCATGATCAGCGCATCGGGCAGTGTTCACTCTCAAGAAGGCGGCGGTATTGCGCCGCGTATTATTGATATCTGGCCCTTGCCGGGTGTCGAACTGGCTGGCAACGCGCCACTTACCATCACCTTTAATCAGGCAATGGATCAAGCGAGTGTAGAAAGCGCTTTTAGTGTTGAACCAGCTCTAGTGGGCAATTTCGACTGGTTAGATGCCCGCACATTAGCCTTTACCCCCACCGATGGGTGGCCGCGCTCTAGCGAATTTGAAATTGGCATTGCGGCAACTGCCACATCTGAAGATGGCACATCTTTTGAAGAGAATTATAGTATCGAAGTTCGCACACTGGGGGCCTTAGAAGTGGCAACAGTTGTCCCCGCACCCGATGCAACGGGTGTGGCTGCCGATGCGCGAATTGTGGTGACATTTAATCGTCCGGTTGTGCCGTTGGTCAACACTGAAGACTTGGCAGCATTGCCCTCGCCCATTCAGATTGAGCCAGAGGTTGCGGGCAAAGGCGAATGGCTGAATACTTCAATTTATACTTTCACGCCCGACACAGTTTTGCAAGGCGGCACAACCTACACCATAACTGTGGCCAGCGGCCTAACTAGCATTGATGGCGCAGAACTAGCCGATGATTATTCGTGGTCGTTCGCTACATTGCCGCCACAAATTCTATCCATTAGGCCCAGTGACAACGCCTCGAATGTTGTGCTAGAGACTCCAATTTCTGTCCGGTTTAGCCAACCGATGGACACCGCGAGCGTAGAATCTGGTTTTGGCTTGTTGTTTGGTGGCGAGCGTATTGGTGGCGTTTTCAATTGGAACGATGCCAACACTGAATTCACTTTTCAGCCCAACAGCAATCTACGGATTGACAGCACCTATGTGCTGAACATTGCCAACACTGCCCGCAGCGCCTCTGGTGAGGCCACACTAGATCGTGGTTATTCACAATCATTCCGTACTGTGCCCTATCCGGCAATTGCCAGCACATCGCCGCACAATGGAGAGTCTGGTGTATATGCCGGCGGGGGTGTTTCGATTAACTTCCTGTCGCCCATGAACACCGAAACATTCACCGATAAAGTTATTATTTCGCCCGAACCTGACGAGTGGCAACCAACGGTGTATGGCAACCAAAGTCTCTATCTTAACTTTCCTATGTTGCCCGACACAACCTACACCATCACATTTTTAGCGGGCGCAGAAGATGTGTATGGCAATGCTATTGAGGCCGACTATACCTTTGGTTTTACCACGCGCTCTATTCCTACGTGGGCCTATCCCAATACCAGCTACAATACCCTGCAACTTACGGGCGCTCATCGTCAAGATACGCGCTTCTCAATCTATATTAGCGGTACACCCACGGTTAAATTTAGATTGTATCGGATTGATGACGAGGTTTTGCCGACGATCTACCGCGAGTATCCCTATGGCTATTATGATCGCACTGTGCCAGCGTGGGCCAGCAATAGCAATTTAATTCGTCAATGGGAAACACCATTTGATTCTAAGGGTATTGAGGGTGTTTCTGAAGAAGT